>PWUO01000092.1 GCA_003562555.1 Dehalococcoidia bacterium | reverse complement strand
TGATCAGGACGGGCACTGCCCTCCTGGCCAATGCTTGCCTCAATGCTGATGTTGCACCAGTTTCCCTCAACTGGTTCCACCACGATGTGGTGCACGTAAGGGCGCAGATCAACTGATCTCATTTCGCCGCCTCGAGTATAGCTATGCACGACGCTCCCGGCAGACGTGAACCATTGCACCGATTTACGTGCCGTCGACAACCCACCCTGGTGCCACGCGACACACCGGTACCGGGCTCTCCGTACCACCGATTGCAGTGTGGGAGCGCCCTGCGGCATCTCCCACGCAGACATGAGCGTAAATCCCGTGGGCAGTTGGCTCCTGAGCATCATCAGCACCGACTCCGGAGGAAGCCATTTACTAAGCCACATGTCCATGAGCTCAGCTTCGCTGGTAAACCCGACAGCAAGCGGCGCCGCGACAGCAATCTTCGGATGGGGCGAAAATCCGTGGCTGTATTCGAGAGGAAGTGAGGCCCGACGGCACATCCTTTCCCAGCACCGAACCGTGTCGAGATGCGAGATGAAGCGCACGGGGGCCTGTCGGCCAAATCTAAGACGAAGGCGTTCCATAGCTGTCCGTCCCGGCATCACGCGTCGGTGCGGCAACGGGCATATCCTTCGTCACCACCACTTTCTCTATCTTGACGCCACGCATCTCTGCAATCACCAGTTTGAGATCACCGTACTTGAGTTGTTCTCCCTCGCGCGGAATGCGGCCGAGGTAGCTTAGCACGAAACCTGCCACGGTCTCATAGTCGCCCTCAGGCAAGCCAAGACCCAGGTCCTCGTTGGCGTCCTCAACCTGATAGCCCCCATCGAGCTGGTACGTGTTCGCGGCGGTCATCACGAAATCCTCGTCCTCGTTCCCCAGCTCATCCCGTATGTCGCCAACGACCTCCTCCGTAAGAAGGCCCAGCGTCACCATTCCGGCGACTCCGCCGTACTCGTCAACGACCAGTGCGACGTGATGGCCGACGTCTCGCATCTCGCCAAGCAGGCGGCCCAGTGGTTGACTCTCAGGGACGAAGAACGGGGCACGCATCACCTCCTCCACCAGTACCTCCTCCGGTGGGCACGAAGCGGTAAGCTTCATCAGCACGTCCTTGATCGACAGGATGCCGATGACATTGTCCGTGGTGTCACGGTACACGGGGAAACGACTGTACGGCTTGTCAGCGTAGATCTTGAGGAAATCGGAGAGCGACGTTCCCTCCATCACCCATGCTATCTCGGTCCGCGGGACCATCACTTTGCTCACCGGCGTGTTCGTCAACTCCAGAACCTTATGCAGCATCTCAGCCTGGTCTTCCCCCACCACACCCTCGCTCTCTCCCACATCGATGGCGGAACGGAGTTCTCCCGCACTGACGAGCATCCTCTTGGACTCAACATCGGTGACCAGACGCCGGAAGCCGAGACCGATACGGTCGAGTAGCATCACGAAGGGATACAGCAGGAGCTCAAAGAATCGGATTGGATAGACGTAGGTCATCGCAACCGTCTCCGCATGATGAACCGCCAGCGTCTTGGGCAAGAGCTCGCCAAACACGAGCACAAGACTGGTCACGCCAATTGTGGCGATGACAGGCCCCCACGGGAGGTCAAACCATGCGACGCATAGAATGGTACCGATGGTTGCGCCCGCGATGTTGACGAGATTGTTTCCGAGCAGCACGGTCGCGAGCAGTCGTTCCGGCTTGTCGAGCACACCGGCCAATCGTTGCGCCCCCCGGACTCCGCTCTCACGAAGATAGTGTACGCGCAACCGCGGGATGGATATGAAGGCGGATTCAGCACTCGAGAAGAAACCCGAGAGCAACAGGCAAAGAACAAACGCTGGTAAGAGCCAACTGGCAGGATCGTCCACTTGTAACGCTATCCCGAATCCCGTACCACCACTGCTTGCTGTGTCGTTAAGCCTTTCCGGGTTGATAGCAGGGTCTTCGTGTGAGTATCGTAGCATCGCGTCTGAAAGGATGTCAAAGGTTGTACTCGTTCAGTACGACCTTCCACATACTTACGCGACACCACGCTTGAACCAGCTCCCCTCTCATGCCTAAGATACGGTTTCTGGCAGCACCTCGGTTCGGCACTATAGACATGAAGTCGGAAGGGGAGTCATGGACAAACCGGCAGAGAAGAGCACAAGAGAACGAATGGACGAGTGGAACTCGCGGCGACAGCACCTGCTTCAGATGGGAGGGGAGAAGGCGATCGAAGAACGTCACGCCAGGGGGCAGCTGACGGCACGCGAGCGCCTCGATTACCTGTTCGACAACAGTACGTTCACGGAGATCGGCCTGTGGGTCAAGCACCGCACCACCGCGTTCGGCATGGATACGCGTGAGATACCGGCCGAGGGAATAATTGCGGGGTTCGGTTCCGTGAACGGGCGCACGGTCGTCGCAGCCGCCGAGGACTTCACCGCCATGATGGGCACGTTCGGCGAGTACCATGGCCGCAAGCTGGCACGCGCGATACGGTTCGCCAAGGAGAACGGATGGCCGTTCGTGACGATGAACGACTCGGCAGGGGCGCGTCTGCACGAGGGCATGGATACGCTCGAGGCCTACGGCTGGACGTTCCGGGAACAGATAGAGGCATCCGGCATCATCCCGCAGATATCCCTCCTGATGGGGCCCTGCCTCGGCGGGCAGGCGTACCATCCGGTGATGATGGATTTCGTCATCCAGAACCGCAGCACAGGCTTCATGGGAATCGCCGGACCTGCCTTCGTCAAGACACAGACGGGTGAGGAGATCAGCCTTGAGGACCTGTGCGGCTGGCGCAGCCACGCCATGAAGTCGGGGCAGACACACGTCGTTGCGGACTCCGACGAGGAGTGCATCGATCGTTGCAAGGAACTTCTTGGTTTTCTCCCGTCGAACAACACCGACACGCCACCGCGAAATCCCTGCCTCGACCAGGCCGACAGGCAGGCCGCGGAACTCGATGAGTTGATCCCGGATCATCCCACGCGTGCCTACGATATGAAGAAGGTGCTACACGCCATCGTCGACGATGGCCACTACTTCGAGACACTGCCGTACTATGCCACCAACGCCATCACCGGCTTCGCCCGGTTCAACGGCCGGACCGTCGGCCTCGTGGCCAACCAGCCGACCGCGCGTGCCGGGGTGCTGGACATAAATGCGTGCGACAAGATCGCCCGATTCGTACGGTTCTGTGATCTGTTCAACGTTCCGTTGGTGTCACTGGCGGATTGTCCGGGCTACCTCATCGGTTCTCAGCAGGACTGGAACGGGATATTGCGACACGGTGCGAAGCTGCTATTTTCGTGGGCGGACGCCACCGTGCCCCTCATCTCGGTCATTCTGCGCAAGTCGTACGCGGGCGCCCACTACGGCATGCTCGACAAGTCCATAGGAGCAGACTTCGTGTTCGCGTGGCCAACTGCCCGCATCTCGATCGTCGGTGCAGAGACAGCCGCAAGCGTCATCTTCGCCAGGGAAATCAGGAATGCGGCAGATCCGGAGCAGGAGCGCCTGCGCAAGCTCAAGGAGTATGCGGACATGTACGAGAGCCCCTATCCGGCGGCGGAACGCGGCTACGTGGACGACATCATTCAGCCTGCCGCCACGCGCAGTCACATCAATCGCGCGCTGGACGCCCTTGCGCACAAGCGTGCCGAGAGGCCACCGCGCAAGTATTCGAACATCACCCTTTAGGGAGCGTGAGCTATGGATTTCGCATTCACTTCAGAGCAGGAGGAGCTGCGCAGCGAAGTCCGCTCGTTTCTGGAGCAGGAACTGGCGGAGGGCAGGTGGCAACCCGAGTGTGATGCGTGGATCCAGGGGTTCGATCCCGGCTTCACCAAACGGGTCGCCGAGCGTGGCTGGATAGGCCTCACCTGGCCCCGGCAATACGGAGGCCGGGAACGCAGCTTCGTGGACCGTCTCATCGTGACTGAGGAGATGCTCCGCTATGGCGCGCCGGCTGCGTGTCACTGGTTCGCGGACCGGCAGATCGGCGGCTCGATCCTGCGCTACGGCACAGAAGAACAGCGGGAGGAGTACCTGCCCCTCATCATACGGGGCGAGATGTACGTCGGACTGGGGATGAGCGAGACAGAGGCTGGTTCCGACCTCGCCTCACTCATGACAAAGGCGGAGGAGCAGGACAACTGCTTCCTCATCAGCGGACAGAAGACATGGACCAGTGGCGGGTCCTACATCAACTACATCGACCTGTTCGCGCGCACAGATCCCGATGCACCGAAGCACAAAGGTATCACCGAGTTCCTCGTCCCGATGGACCTGCCGGGCATATCGCGCGTGCCCATGGTGGACATCACCGGCACCGAGGCCTGGAACGACATCTTCTTCGACAACGTGCGGGTCCCCAAGAAATGCGTGATCGGAGAACGAAACAAGGGCTTCTATCACGTGGTGGAGGAACTGGCCTACGAGCGCGGCGGCATGGAAAGACTGATGGGCAACTACCCGCTCTATGCGCGCCTCAAGCGCTTCGTCGCAGAGACAAAGAAGGACGGCCGCCCGCTGATCGAGGAGCCGCGCGTACGCACGCTGATGGCCGAGCTTGAGGTCGAGTTCGAAACAGGCCGCCTGCTCATGTACAAGGCCGCTGCCGTCATGGACGAGAGGCGGCCGCCGACCATTGAGGCGGCCACGTCAAAGGTGTACGGCACGTCATTCGAGCAGCGCCTCGCCAACACCGCTATGGAGCTGCTCGGACCATACGGCGGTCTGACCGCTTCGTCGCCGCTGGCGGCGACCGGCGGACTGGCGGTGCACTCATACCTCGCGTCGAAGGGCTACAGCCTCCAGGCGGGAAGCTCTGAGGTCCTCAAGAACATCATCGCGACACGAGGGCTCGGACTACCATCGTAGCCCTCCCACAGCGCTTAGAACGGAGCAACAGCATGGATACGCGGCTCAATGAGACCCAGGAGATGCTGCGGGCGAGCGCCCGCGAGTTCCTATCGGAGAACTGCCCGTCGAGAACAATCCGCGAGGTGCGGAAGTCCGGCCAGGGGTGTCCGCCCGAGCTGTGGCGACAGTTCGGAGAGCTGGGATGGCTGGGACTGGCGCTGCCGGAGGCCGCCGGAGGCAGCGGAATGTCCTTCCTCGACCTCTGCCTGCTCATCGAAGAGCTTGGCTACGCGTGTGTCCCTTCGCCGTTTGCCGACGTGACCGCAGGCGCCGGACTGCTACTGGCGGAGGCGGGAGCAGACGCCCACCAGGAAACGCTCGAGCGCGTCGCGACCGGCGACTGTATCCTCACTCCAGCCCTCGACGGCTGTCGCGATGCCGAAGGATTCAGCGAGCTGCCGGAGGTCACGCGTGATGGCGACGCCTTCATGCTCAACGGGACGCACCTGTTCGTGGATCACGGTGCGTCCGCATCGCATTTCCTGTGCAGCGCCCGGGGTGCCGAGTCGACCGGTGCAGCAGCGCTGCTGCTCGTTCCAGCCGACAGCGAAGGCGTGCGCGTAACGTCACTCGACTCAGCGTTCGACAATCGACCATGCCGCATCGATTTCGAGCGGGTGAGGATACCCGCGTCCACCCTCGTCATCGAAGGGCAGTCGTCCACACCAATGATCGAACGTGCGCGACAACGCATGGATGTCGCCCGCTGCATGGACAGTGTGGGCGCACTGACCTGGGTCCTGGAGGATACGGTGTCCTACGCCAGTGAGCGCAGGCAGTTCGGCCAGCCGATAGGAGCGTTCCAGGTGCTGCAGCACTACTGCGCCGATATGCACGTGATGCTGGAGGCGCTGCGGATGAGCACGTATCACGCGGCATGGAGGATCAGCGAGGAACTCGACGCCGGCCGGGATATCGCCATCGCCTGTGCCTGCGCGCACCAGGTCATACCGCGGTTCATGGGACTTGCGCATCAGGTGCACGGCGCCATGGGAGTCACGTACGAACACGACCTGTACCTGTACTCGACGCACGTGACGGCACCAGGCCACGGCCTGGCACCACTGACCGGGTATCTGGAGTCGGCACTTATCAGATAGCTCCGCGGAACTCACGAGCCCGCCCTGTGCTACAAACTGCAGGGCGTACGCACGGTCTACGTTCCGCACATGAGACCGACGTCAGGCATGCCGGATTATCTCGTGGTTACGCACGCGTGTATTCGCTGCCACTATTTCGTAATGCGTTAAGCAGCATATCGGTATCTGGTCAGTGGGAACCAGCTCATGCGCTGCGCGTTATGAGCACTTATGTGATACCGTTGAGGTTGTGCCCCTGGCTCTCTGCTCAATGGAGGGCGACGCGGACGGCGAACCTCACAAATGGATATGCTTCAAGAGACAAGTGCTGCAGAACTCACTGGCGGTTCCGGCAATGCCATGAGCGAACGTCTCGATGACGAGACTTCGGACGATTCGTACACCACATCAGACCGCTCAAGGACAGGCGACAGTGCGTTCCCGTACGTGGCGGATGACGTCTCCGCCGCCATTGGCCTTGAAGGTCATGATCCCATCGACGATTCGGTCGGCATGTATCTCCGGGAGATTGGCCAGATGCCACTGCTGTCAGCTGCAGAGGAGCGCGTCCTCTCAAGCCAGATCGAACGCGGACGTCACGTTGACGAGCTTCAGGGCGCGTATTTCAGGAAGCACGGACGTCCCCTTCCTGCGGCGGAGCTCACCGCGCAGTTGATCGGTCGCATAGTGAGAGACCATCCCCTTCTGGAGGCAGTAAGACGCCACCTGGAAATCGACGGCGATATCAGCGTTGGGGAACTGCTGCAGGTTCCCCAGCTGCGCACCGCCATCGATAACGACATCAAGCCAGAGCTGATCGCCGCCGTATCGAATGAGACAGAACGGACAGCCGCTGCATCGGACGAGGCCATCGTGAGTCTGTCGATACACAGCGCACTGCTATCGCCACTGGCACAGAGGCTCCTGGAGACGGAGTCCATCGAGCAACTGCGCCTCTGGGTGTCGGAAGGCACCCTGAAACCCCGGCTCGAGCCCTACGAAGATGATCTCATCCAGTACTTCGATGAGCAGAAGCGTGCGGCATCCCGGGCGAAAGCCCACCTGACGCAGGCGAATCTGCGACTGGTTGTCAGCATAGCGAAGAAGTACAGTGGTCACGGTATGCCGCTACTGGATCTCATACAGGAGGGCAACGTCGGCCTGATGCGCGCGGTCGAGAAGTACCGGCACAGAAAGGGATTCAAGTTCAGTACCTATGCGACGTGGTGGGTTCGTCAGGGCGCGGGAAGGGCGATCGCCGATCAGTCCAGAACCATCCGCATACCGGTCCACATGGTCGAGACGATGAGCAGGATGATGCGTACCACCAGGCAGTTGAGGCAGGAACTCGAACGTGAGCCAAACTGCGAGGAGATCGGCCTGAAGCTCAACATGTCCGCGGACCGCGTCGAAGAGGTAATGGACATGTTCCATCAACCAATCTCGCTCGACACTCCTGTCGGAGAGGATGGCGATGCCCGTCTGGGTGATTTCGTCGAAGACAAGATGAGTCCTGCCCCTTCCGATATGGCCACACGTGAGCTTCTCAAGGAGCAACTCGACAAAGTGCTGGACGAACTGACCCCGCGGGAGAAAAAGGTGCTGCAACTCCGCTTCGGGCTGAAAGACGGACGGGCGCGAACCCTGGAGGAAGTGGGCCAGGAGTTCGAGCTTACTCGCGAGCGAATCCGCCAGATCGAGTCGAAAGCACTCAGAAAGCTTCGGCACCCCAGTCTAAGCCGCAAGCTCAAGGACTACTTGGACTAGCTA
>PWUO01000133.1 GCA_003562555.1 Dehalococcoidia bacterium | reverse complement strand
GCTGCGCAGGCCGCAGACATGCGGCTCAGCGCGACCGTCTCTGCGTTCCAGCAGCTGCTCAGCACATCGGACTCGCTCACTCAGTTCTACTCAGATCGAACGAATGACCCTTGGCTGGCAAAGAAGGCCCACGATGCGCTGGGAAGATTCGTGAGTGGAGACGATCTGGTGCATTCAATGTATCTGGTACGGTTTTCCGATCGGACAGTCATTCACGACGAGTATCGATTCTCGCTCGACGAGTTCGTCGATCTTGCGTTCATTGAGCAGATGATTGATAGCCGTCTGGTCTCTCCGCAGTGGGAGCGTCAGCGTCTGCTCGGGCCGCTGTACAAGGATGGCGGACCCCGCTGGACAGTCCCCGTTGTGCAGGGGTATCCGAACTCGCGGATCCTGGATGGCCAGGGTATCATCGTACTGAACCTCGATCTTGGTGCGTTTGCGTCGTTGCTTCGATCTCAGCTTCCTTCTGGAACCACCTCCATGATTGTTGCCGACCCGATGGGAAACGAGGTTGCGGCGATTGGTGCACCGGCTGAGTATGCACGCGCCCGGGCCTATCGCTTCGTCTCTGGACTGACCGGATGGGAGTACACTGCCGAGTTCGAGACTGCCACGCTCGGACGTCTGGTGTCGGGCGCTACGGCTGTCTGGGCGATCTACGCGATCGTGATGTCGGCGTGGGCGTTGGCCGGCATCGGCCTGTTCGCACGGATCCTCCGACGGCAGCAGATTGCCGTATCCAAAGTCACCGCCATGATACGGCGGTTCGTCTCAGATGATCTGCAACGCGAGCCGCGCGTTTTGGCCGATGATCAGCGGTCTCATGCGAATGGCAGACCCGTCGCTCCCAGTGTGGACGAAAGCGATGCGCTTGAGCGCTTGGTCAGGACGATACTCAAACAGCTCTCCGCCGCCCGAACTCTCGAGGCCGAGCAGATGCGACTCCGGCGGCGTATCTTGGTTGAGGATCTCTTTCTCAGGCTCGATCTTCCGGCTGGAGACCTTGCCTGTGCCGACGCAGAAGAAGCGGGCCTCGACCCTGATGTGCAATCGATCGTCGTTGTTACGGTTTCGTTGGCAACGACAATACCCGTTCCCAGGGAGAACGGGGTGACGGGATTGGCAGTATGGCATGGAACAATGGAGCACCTGTTGCTCGCCGCACTCACCGATCAATCGCACGTCGCGCTTGGGTACTGGTCCGGACCGCACACGCTCGCGGTTCTCTGTCTCCAGTACAGTAGCGATCCAGAGCCTGTTGGGCGGATCAAGATATCCCTTGAAAAGCTTCAGCGACAGATTCGTCAGGAGTTCAGCGCCAGCTTTGTCGCTGCGATCAGCGATCCCCGGCCCACCTGGACCGAGGTTCCGCTGGCGAGCCGCCAGGCCCGACACATCCTCGAGTACCGGCATCTCCTTGGGCCGGACTCGATTGCCACCCAATCGGATCTCAGCTCGTTCAGGGTAGACGTGCATGAGCATCAGCTCAGGGCTGCGTCTGATCTCGCCGCCGCCTACCTGCGCTCAGATGAGCGATGGAAGGAACAGGCAAGCGAACTAATACACGGGATCGTTCAGGATATTCCTGCCCACTCCGAGCAGATCGCAGTCATCCGCCATGCGCTCTACGCCATCTACGAAGGACTGCTTGAGTTGAGCACAGAGTACCGGGAACAGTACTATCAGCTCGTAATTCGTGAGTTCTCGAACTCGATCCATGCCATGCGAGGCCAGGAGCTCGCAACCAGTACGATTCGAACACTTGCAAGATATCATCGTGCAATGACCCATCTGGATCGAAGCGACCGTCCGTCGGATGTGGCCACAAGCATCGCTCGCGCAGTTCGGGATCGACTTACCGACCCTGATCTTTCGCTCAAGGGCCTCGCGTCGGAGTTCAACACGAGCATCAGCACCGTAAGTCGGCTATTCCAGGACGTAGAGGGTACCGGCTTCGCAGCATTTGTCAGCCAGGAGCGCATGATTGTCGCGAAGCACCTGCTCTCCGAAACTGATGCGGATGTTACCGACGTCTGCACATCAGTCGGGTACACAAACTACGCGGCCTTTGCTCGGGCATTCAAGCGAGAGGTCGGTCTCTCTCCCGGACGATTCCGCGCGAGAGCCTCAACGGGAACCGCAGACGGTCAGACAAGAGCAAGCCTCCGAGAGCCAGTTAGACCGCGCTGATCCGCGCCCAGGCGCAGCAACCAACACCGCGTCTGGGAATTCAGCACACAACTGCAAATCCGGCACTGTCTTCTCCTGCCACTGAGGTAGCCAAAGCGCAAATCGTGCACACCGATCAGGAAAACAGCGCATTGCGCGGATCCAGAACCGGGTATTTAATGCAACGCATGGCATCCGAAGCGGCACGAGGTCAGCGGGATCTTGCAGCAGCGATATCAGGCGAGACCCAGCGCCCAGTAGTGAACCACCAGGCAATTCGGCGGCGACGCCGATTTCGTCGCAATGTACCGCTCTTGGTCATGTTCGCGCCGGTCCTTGTCTGGCTCATCGTATTCAAGTATGTGCCGATGCTTGGAATCTCTCTTGCCTTCAAGGACTTCCGGCTTGCACTGGGTGTGTTCGATAGCCCGTGGGTTGGGCTGAACAACTTCCAGCTGATGTTCACCAGCCCACTGCTCCTTGGTATCATCCGGAATACGCTCTTTCTGAGCGTGGCCTCCATCGTCGCAGGCTTCTCCTTCCCGATCATTCTTGCGGTCATGCTGAACGAAGTCAGAAGAATGGGTTTCAAGCGATCAATGCAGACGATCTTCTATCTCCCGCATTTCCTGAACTGGGTTATCATCGGCGGGATCATAGTGTCAGTGTTCTCCATTGAGAACGGTCCGATCAACAACTTTCTCGTGGCCCTTGGGTTCGAACCGTTTCCTTTCCTGTATCGCCCCCGGTCCTGGACTGTGATCTTTGTAGGATCGGGTATCTGGAAGGGCGTCGGTTTCGGATCGATTATCTATCTGGCGGCTATGGGAACCATCGACAACCAGCTCTACGACTCCGCGGAGATCGATGGCGCCGGCAAGTTCGGACAAATATGGCACGTCACGCTACCGGGCATCCGACCGACGATCATCATCCTTCTCATCCTGTCGATGAACAGCGTAATGGAAGTTGGCTTTGATCAGGTGTTCATGCTGCAAAACGCAATCGTTCGTCCGTCAAGCGAGGTGATATCAACCTTCAGCTACAGGATGGCGGTCTCCGGGCAGAACTACAGCATCACGACAGCTCTGGGACTAATGGAGTCCACCATCGGACTCGTGCTTGTTCTGGCAACGAATCAATTTGCAAAGCTATTCGATAGCTCACTCTGGTAGGTGCGACATGGCGAAACTACAACAGCGACGGCGATACCAAGGATTCTACATCACAAACGGGATTCTGCTGATAATCGGGGCCACGACGATGCTCGCACCGGTTCTACACATCATCGCGCAGAGCTTCTCTTCGAGCACTGCCATACTCTCTGGGCGGGTCACGGTCTTCCCGATTGGTTTTACGACCATCGCGTACAGAAGGCTCGTAACCGGTACCCCGGTCGTCCGCAGTTTCATGAACAGCGTCCAGATCACCGTCATCGGTACCGCGATCAACTTGCTGTTTTCCGTGCTGGCCGCTTACCCGCTCTCGCGACCGTATTTCTACGGGCGGCGGTTTCTTTCGTTGGCGATGGTTTTCACCATGATATTCGGCGGTGGCTTGATTCCATCGTTCCTGCTCGTCCGAGGTCTCGGATTGACCAATAGCTACTTCGCCATCTGGCTACCGGGCTTGGTAAGCGTCTACCTGATCATGATTCTCCGCACCTACTTCGAAGGCATACCACAGAGCCTTGACGAGGCGAGCAGAATAGACGGCGCGACCGAGCTGCAGCTCCTCCTGCGGGTCTATCTCCCGCTGGCGGTTCCCGCGATTGCCGCGCTGGCACTGTTCTACTCGGTGTCGAACTGGAACGTTTTCCGCCAGGTGCTGCTGTACATTAGTGACTCCTCAAAGCAGAACCTGAATGTCCTGGTTCGCACCCTCATTCGTAGTCAGCTACTACTTGAGGAAGCGACACGGGTTGATCCAGGAGAGTCCATGGAGCTTTCGGCACCCGAATCGGTGCGGGCCGCAGGAATCGTCGTGCTGGTGTTACCGGTGATGATGATCTATCCGTTTCTCCAGAAGCACTTTGTGAAGGGGGTCCTGCTGGGATCCATAAAGGGTTAGCACTCAGGAGCGACACCGACCTATCCCGGGTAAGCGGTTGGTGCCGTCATTGAGAATATCAGTTGGAGGACTATATGAGTATGAAGAGAGTAGGTATGACTCTGGTGACGTTGGTCATTGTCACGGGGTTCGTGTTCGCATCAGGCGCGAGTCAAGCCGGTGTTTCCACGGCGGAGGTGACTGTCCGTGCCACGATCTACGATCGCGGAACTATCTCGCAAGAAGTGGGAACAATGTCTGACAACCCGTTTGTTGACCTGGTGAACGAAAGTCTGCCGTTCAACGTTCAGTACGTAGTGTATCCGCGCTGGGAACAGGAGGAGCTACTGAACGCGGCTTTCGCAGCTGGCGATGGTCCTGACTACATCCTCAGCTACGGAGCCAACTACAACAAGGGCAAGTACGCCGAAGGGCTTACGCTTGCTCTCGACGACTACCTGGCCGATTACGCTCCGACAGTCAGCGAGTTTATCGCGCAGTATCCGTTGGCTCGAGCCACCGTCACGATGCCTGACGGCAAGATGCACTTTTTTCCGATTGGACAGCGTATTGGACCGAACTGGACGCTCTTTGTGCGAACCGACTGGCTGGATAACCTCGGTCTTTCCATCCCGTCGACCGCGGAAGAGCTCTTCGAAGTCGCGTACGCGTTCACCTATAGCGATCCGAACGGTACAGGTGAGAACGATACGCTTGGTATCAACCTGAGCTGGATTGGATCTCTCATGGTGGACATCATGTTCGGACGTTCGGAGATGGACTTCTACATTGAAGGTGACGAGTACGTGCTGAACTGGGATCGCCTGGAGGCTTCCACCGCGTTCAAGAAGCAGCTCTACGACGCCGGCCTGGTTGATCGCGACTTCCTGACGGACAACAACGGAAACAAGGCGAAGCAGGATTTCCTCACGGGCAGGCTGGGTCTCTACTTCGCAAACAACGGCGTGCGCGACGGAAATCTGCACCTTGCGTTCCTGGAGAACTTTCCGGACGGATCGTTTGTTCCCATCGCCTTCCCGTCGACCGAGTTCGGTTCTTTCAACCCGATCCACGACGCTCCCTACGACGGGCGATCGTTCATAAACGCGCAGACCCGCGTTCCGGAAGCAACCGTCCAGTATGCCGACTTCATGCAGCAGATCGATACGTACATGTATCTGACGTACGGGACCGAGGGACAGACGTTTGAGTTCGACAACCTCGGCATTCCGCGGTTCACCATCGACGGTGATGAGAGACGTCAGCTCTTCGGCTGGACGGTTGACCTGCGGAACCACTTTCCGATGATCCTGTTGCCACAGGTCTGGGTGTCCCCAGAAACCGCCTACCTGAACCGCGGACCGCAGTGGGACATGGTCTACGAGTCCTACGTTCGCGGGATTGCGCTCTACCTTGACCCTGACAAGGAGTACGCCTGGACACCGATCGATAGCAACAGCATGCCGGTGATTCCGGCTGCACTCGAACTGGTAATGGCTTCTCGACAGGACGTGTACGACATCTGGACGCGCGCCATTGTGAGCGGCAACTCTCTCACGGCACCCCAGGCGCGTGAGCAGGCTGAAGCACTCTGGCGGGCAATTGGCGGAGCCCAGCTTGAAGAGTTCTATGGAGAATGGTTCGCGGAGAACAGGAACAACGTCGTCTACGCATCGCAGTGGTACGACAGTCCAACGAGGATGGATCCCTGAGACGGCCGGCGATCTGATTCGGGGCCCCGGTGTCTGCCGGGGCCGTTTCTTTTCCGGGTACCCTATGGATCACACAGTCCCAGACGCACGCGCACTCGATTTGGACAGTATCGTGCCAGTCACCGAGGTCACTACCGGCCTGCCGGGGTGTACCCACCGCTTCTACGACACCTCTCCGGTCAGCCCCTCCGGGAGATACGTTGCGGTAACGCGCCTTGCGGACGAGCGCCGTTTACCTGTTCCCGGGGAAGGTGCCGACGTCGTCCTGGTGGATCTGGAATCCGGCTCAACGCGGACCGTCGCGCAGACCACATGCTGGGACACGCAGCTTGGCGCGCAGGTGCAGTGGGGGGCGAGTGATCGGGAGCTTCTGTTCAACAGGCTCGATGACGGTGCCTGGAGGGCACGGGCGGTGGTTTGCGACCCTGAGACCGGAGCCGAGCGCATGCTCGACGGGGCCCTCTACCACGCCAGCACGGACGGCACCCGTATTGCGAGCCCGAGCCTTCACCGCATCGGGTTTACCCAGCTTGGGTACGGGTTTGCACTGCCACAGCAGGTCATGGAGCCAAATGTGGGAGCGCCTGATGATGATGGGATCTTTGTCAGCGAGGTTGCCGGTGGTCAGACCAGACTGATCCTCTCCCTTGCAGAGATCTACGAGACGCTTGCGTCACAGCTCGGGTTTCCGGACCTGGGAAGTCCCGGCCGGCCTGTCGGCGCGCTCTACGGGTTCCACGTGAAATGGAGTCCTGCCGGCGATCGACTCATGTTCGTCGTCCGCTATCGTGGGCTGCGGTCGGGAGCCGGCTGGAAGGGCGCGCTTGTTACCTGCAATGCCGACGGCTCTCGACCGCGTGTCGCGGTTCCCGCGAGCCTCTGGGGGCTGGGTGGGCACCATCCGAACTGGTGTCCCGACGGCGAACACATCATCATGAACCTTTCTGTTCGGGCGCTGGGTGCGCGCCCAGGATTAGCCGCCGGCGTGGGAGCTGATGGCCGACAGCTCAGGTTTGCCCGGATCAGCCACGACGGCACGACGATTGAGGCATTCGACCCAGATATAGTCGGCGGAGGTCATCCGACGCTGCACCCGGACGGGCACCACATCCTCACGGATGCGTATCCTCGTGAGAGCGTCGCTCGCGATGGCGGCGTCTGTCCGCTGCGGTGGATAGACACGCGCTCCGGGAAGGAGCGTTCGCTTCTCTGGATGCCGCTGACTACGCCTGCCTCCGGCCCCTACGACGCGCTCCGCGTTGACATGCACCCGGCCTGGGACAGGGAGTATCAACGGGTCGTGATAAATGGTACCCGGAATGGGCACCGCTACGTCCATCTGGTAGAAATGGGAGAGATGCTATGAGCAAGCCACTTCGCGTATCGCTGAGCGGACGCACGTTGCGCGTTGTCGCAGAGCCGGTCGCACCGATAGGTGAGGTGCGGATCTATAGCGATCGAAACGCGAAGATACCACGGGCAACCGACCCGAGCCCGCGGGAACCGCATCCGGAGTCCTGGGCACGCCGTCCGTTCAACCGGAACGTTGCGTATCCCGTTGTGGATGTGAAGGTCGTTCACGGCATGCGGGCGGTCCTGACCGCGACTCATGTGCTCGATGGCAGTTACACGGTCAACCCCATGTACAACGCCGTGTGTCCGTCGCCCACCAGCGACCGAATGGAAATCCTCGCGAGCCGGCTGGAGCCGTGGGAAAACTGGTTCTGTTTCAACGATCCCGGACTCACACCGTGCGAGTTCTACCTCTCGCTTCCGGTCGGGAGCCACGGGCTTGATACGGAGCTGGAAACGCTTTCGGACTCCTGGTCGGGGCGAGTCGAACTGGTTG
>PWUO01000149.1 GCA_003562555.1 Dehalococcoidia bacterium | reverse complement strand
TGAGAAGGGATATCTCTACAAACAGGCCGTGCTGCAGGCGTATTGTCCGTCGTGTGGACGATTCCTGCCTGACCGCTATGTGCTGGGGATTTGTCCCAATTGCAGTTCGGCGAATGCGCGAGGAGACGAGTGTGAGGCGTGTGGCAAGCCGCTCGACCCGATCGAATTGGGGGAACCGCATTGTGTTCTATGTGCAGGAACACCACGATTCGAAGAGTCGGAACACTTCTTTCTGCGGCTGAGTGCGCTTCAAGATCGGTTGAATTCGTGGGTTGAAGGCATGACGCACTGGCGGCCCAATGTCATTGGTGCAACCAGAAGGTTTCTGGATGAGGGATTGCGGGATCGCGCAATTACCCGTGACATAGAATGGGGTATCCCCGTCCCTCTCGAGGGATATGAAGGCAAGCGTATCTATGTGTGGTTTGAGGCGGTTATCGGATACCTTTCCGCCACGAAGGAATGGGCCAAGCTCCAGGGTGACGAGACGCTGTGGGAGCGCTTCTGGAAACAGGATGCACGTATCTACAACTTCATAGGCAAAGACAACATCTTCTTCCACACATTGAGCTGGCCGGGAACCCTCATGGCGTATGGAGGCCTCAATCTCCCCTACGACGTACCATCTAATGAGTTCCTCAACATTCATGGCCAGAAGCTCTCGACCAGTCGGAATTGGGCAGTATGGGTTGATGATTACCTGGAGAGGTATGACCCAGATCCTCTCCGTTACTTCCTGTCCGCTTCCATGCCTGAGACGCAGGACAGCGATTTCGCATGGGATAAGTTCGTGCACCGTAACAACGACGAATTGGTTGGGACCTACGGCAATCTGGCACACCGCGTGCTGACGTTCACGCATCGGCACTTCGGAGGGGCAGTCCCCGATCCAGGCGAACTTGACGTGCAATCGCAGGAGTTGCTTTCACAGGCCGAGCAGACGCTGGCCGACGTTCGGAGTGCGCTTGAGCGCTGCAGCTTCAGAGAGGGCATCCGACACTCGATGTCACTGGCACAGAAGGCAAATCGTTACCTTGATGATCAGGCTCCGTGGAAAGCGATCAAGGTGTCCCGCGACGTGGCAGGAAGGTCTTTGTATACGGTAATGGGTGTGCTCTCCGCGCTCTGCACGATGCTCAGTCCGTATCTGCCGTTCAGTTCAGATGTGCTGCACAAGTCCTTGGGCTTCGAGGACATTCTGGCTGACCGGGGTTGGCGAATGGTCGTTCCATCTCCGGGTCAGAGGCTGGGCGAGGTAAAACCGCTGTTCGTCAAGCTGGATGAGTCTGTCGTCGTGGAAGAAACCGCGCGCCTTGGCAGCTAGGCACGCGGTCGATTCATGCACAATCTCTTTGGTTGCAGGGTCAACTGGCTGATGTCGGTGTGGGCGAACCATCGAAGATTGACGCCAGGTCCTCTTCGACGATCGTCTCCTTGTCCATCAGCATCTCGGCTACCTGTTGCAGCTTCGCCAAGTTGTCCTCCAGAAGCTTCTTGGCTGTGCCGTACGCGCGTTGGATGCGGTTGTGTACCTCTTCGTCTATCTGTTGGGCAACGAGGTCGCTGTAGTCCCGGTGTTCGCTGATCTCTTTGCCAAGGAACACCATTTCCTGGCGCTGGCCGAACGTGCGTGGTCCGAGCTTGTCGCTCATGCCCCACTCGGTCACCATGCGGCGTGCGACGGTTGTTGCGGTCTTGAGATCGCTCTGTGCCCCTGTGGTGATGTCACCGAACTGCAGTTCCTCGGCTGCGCGGCCACCGAGCATCATGGCAATCTGGTCGTCCAACTGTGAGCGCGACCAGTAATGGCGATCCTCTGCCGGCAGCACCTGTGTGTAGCCGCCCGCCATGCCGCGGGCCACGATCGATACTTTGTGAACCGGATCGGCGTTGGGCAACAGTCGGGCAACTACCGCGTGCCCGCTTTCGTGATAGGCGGTAATGAGCTTCTCGTGAGAGCTCATTACGCGGCTCTTTCGCTCGGGCCCCATGCGTACCCGGTCCGCCGCATCCTCCAGTTCCTTCTCGCCGATCTTCTTGAGGCCACGTCGTGCGGCCAGGAGAGCCGCCTCGTTCGTAATGTTGGCCAGGTCAGCTCCGCTGAGGCCTGGAGTCTGACGGGCAATGACCTCCAGATTAATATTCTCCTCAAGCGGCTTATCTTTCGTGTGAACCTTCAGGATCGCCAGTCTTTCTTTGATGTCAGGCAGATCTATAACGATAGTGCGGTCAAATCTGCCAGGTCGCAGCAGCGCAGGATCGAGGATGTCGGGGCGGTTTGTGGCGGCCACGACGATGACTTTCGCATTTGTATCGAAGCCATCCATCTCCGTCAGAATCTGGTTCAGGGTTTGTTCACGTTCGTCGTGACCACCTCCGACTCCAGCTCCACGGTGACGCCCCACGGCGTCAATTTCGTCCACGAAGATGATGCATGGCGAGTTGCGCTTGGCTTGGTCAAAGAGGTCACGAACCCTTGCCGCGCCCACGCCGACGAACATCTCGACGAACTCGCTACCGCTGATGGAGTAGAAGGGCACCTGTGCTTCTCCAGCTATCGCCTTGGCAAGCAGCGTCTTACCCGTTCCGGGAGAGCCGACGAGTAGCACTCCGCGAGGGATCCTTCCCCCGAGAGACTGAAACTTGTCGGGCGATCTGAGAAACTCGACGATCTCCTGGACCTCTTCCTTGGCCTCCTCGCTGCCCGCTACATCGGCAAACGTGATTTGCGGTCGGTCCGGTGAATTGAGACGGGCGCGACTCTTGCCGAAGCTGAATGCCTGCGAACCTGCGCCACGGGCGGACCTGAAGAAGAAGATGAATAATGCGGCGAGGAGTCCGATGGGCAGAAACACCTGCAGCGCGATGAGCCCCCAATCATGTCCCGAGGCTTCCACCTCAAGGGCGACGCCGCCTTCCCCTACGGTGACACCGTTTTCCCTCAGGATCGAGATGAGATCATTTGTGCTGCCGTAGTAGTCCGCTGTGTATCGACTTTGATCGCCGGAGTATCCGGTAAGCGTGTTGTCCTTCTGTCTGATCACGTCTATCTGACCCCGCCCCGCTTGGGTCACGAAATCGGTGATTCCCACCTTTTCGGGACCACTGCGTTCTGGCATGAAGAGAACCAGTAGCGTCAGGGCGGCTGCGAACAGGAGAAGGTAGTAGATACTGCTTTGCCATCTGCGTGGTGTTAAGTTCTGCACCTTGACATTATAGCAAGGTCGCGCGTACACGAGAAAAGGTTGCAGTTCGACGGACAGCGGCCGGGTCGAGGCATGTGGCTTACGCTGCGAACGCATGTGGCGTGTCACTAATGCACTGAACGAGGACACCCTGCTGAGTGTACGCGCGTGGAGATGCTATAATGCACATCAGGAGGTATGCTGCTGGAACCAACCGCCATAGCACGTCTTGCAACTGACATCGCCTCTGAGAAGCAGGCGATAGATATAGTGATACTGGACGTGCGCGCCTCCTGCTCTTTCTCCGACTACTTCGTGGTCTGCACCGGGGAGAGCGAGCGTCAACTCGAGGCCATCTGGGATGCCATTCTCGATGGACTCAAGGCACAGGGTGAGGCGCCGCTGCACAAGGAAGGGGCGTCAGATTCAGGCTGGATGCTCGCCGACTATGGTGCCGTAGTCGTCCATATCTTCGCTCCCGACGAGCGAGAGTACTATCAACTGGAGCAGTTGTGGCAGGACGCGGTACAGGTCCTGCGCATTCAATAGCGGGCAGTCAGGAGGCCCCGAGCCAGCAGTCGATGCTGCGGCAGTAGCTCAGCAACTCGCGATCTTCAAAGAACAGCGCGATCTCGCGGCGTGCACTTTCCAGTGAATCCGACCCGTGTACCAGGTTGTTCTGAATATCGAGGGCAAGGTCTCCTCGAATCGTGCCCGGTGCAGCTTTCGACGGATCCGTCTGCCCCATGATCTGACGCACCACTTCGACCGCGCTGCGTCCCTCAACTACCATGGCGACGATGGGACATGACGTGATGAACGCCACCAGGCTGCCGAAGAACGGCTTCGCGACGTGCGCCTCGTAGTGTTGTCCGGCCAGTTCCGCATCTACTTTCATGAGCTTTATTGCCACGATCCGCAGCCCTTTGCGCTCAAGTCGTGATATGACCTCTCCTGCAAGACCGCGCTGCATTGCGTCCGGCTTCACCAGTACCAGGGTTCGCTGGGTTTCGTTGCTGGGGGTTGTCATGCTGTTCTTAACTCCTTCCTCAGTCCTATATCCATCGAATGAGTTGGACCAGATCGATCTCTTCCAGTGACGTCACTACGCGGGTCGCAGTGTGCAATGCTTCGGCCGGATGGCTGTTTGAGACAGCGACGCACTTCATGCCGCCGCGCCTGGCCGCCTCGACCCCGTGTGGCGAATCCTCGAAGACCACGCAATCCCCTGGTGATGCTCCCAGTCGCTCTGCCGCCTTCAAGTAGATCTGCGGGCTGGGCTTGCTCTCGGTGACATCAGTTCCGCAGACGATCGCATGGAAAAGGTCGCCAATCCCGAGCTCAGAGAAGATCGCGTCGACGTTTTCCCGGGGCGCGGATGAGCCGAGCGCGATGCGGAAGCCGCCCTTCTTCATTGCCCGTAACAGGGGCATTACCCCCGGAAAGACTCGTACCTGGCCTCGCACCAGTTCACGATAGCGCCGCTCCTTCTCTTCTGCGATCCCCTCGACCTCGGCAGGGGGAAGGCTACCCATCACTTCTTCGATGATGGAATCGTCCCTCATACCGAAATGAGTCCGAAACTGCGTTTCGCTGTACCTGGCTCCCCGCGTTGCGAACGCCTCTTGCCATGACTGGTAGTGAGGGGTGGCAGAATCCACGATGACGCCGTCCATATCCCAGAGGAACGCCTTTTCGCAGCGGTTGCCGGGGATAAATGATGAGTCGCCCTCTGTGACGACGTCTCCTCCGTCGATTTCGAGCACCCCGTGCACCTCGATGAGCCGCGGTGTGACCTTGGTGGCCCACGCGGTCGCCAGAAGTGGCTGATCGGTCGGCGCTACCTGCCTGAACCGCACAGCGCTTCTGGCAGTGACGCCGAAGCTGTAGCCGGAACAAAGGACGGTATAGGCGGTAATCTCGTCAAGGATGCTGTACAGGATCCCTCCGTGTGTGACGTTGTGCCATCCCTGGTGATCGAGCCCCGGCGTAAACCGCGCGCTGACTATCTCCCCATCGAAATGGGGTTTGAGGTGTAATCCGATCTGATTCAACTCCCCGCAACCGAAGCAATGTCCGAGAGAAGGTTCACCTTCAGGGATTTGCAGCCTGGGTAACTCCATTCAGGGCCTCCTGTCCCGTGGGGTAGTGATGTGGGGTGGACGCAAGTAGATCGGCTGTAACGCTGCTGCGGTCACGGTGTTGCCGACCTGGAAGTCCTGCCAGCCAATGGCAGCAAGAGATTGCAGCCGGGACGGTCGCGCGTCCTGAGCGTCGGATTCAGGCGTGCAGGGGGGCCACAGCCCGCAGAGCGGAACAGAACCGTCGGTGATCGTTTCAAGGGAAGCAGAATCGATATAGGATACGTCCTCGACCTGTTGCCATGACAAATCCTGCCACTTGAACAACGTGGTACTGTACCCTGAACGTCCGGCACGGAGTATCGGCCGCACCGTGCCGAGTGCTGGAGGGCAGCGGTATGCCTCAGCGCGCATCGTCGCGATGCCCACTAACGAGACTTCAGTGCCTGCGGCGATTCCCTTCGCGGTTGCCACTGCAACTCTCAGGCCGTTGAATGGTCCAGGCCCCAGGGCCACGACCACCAGCTTCAGGCCTTCCAACGACATCGAGGTCTCACAAAGTGCACGCTGAATAGTGGGCAGCAGTTGCCGTGTGTGCTGCTGTGCTTCAAGTGATCCCGATTCCCAGATGAGGGTGCCCTGTTGCGCGAGGCCGACCATGGCCGAGTCCGAGGATGCGTCGAGTATCAGTTCCATTGTGCGAATGACCTCGTAGCGGTGGTAAGTTGCTGTAACATGTCCTCGTAGCGCGAGCCTCGTGCCGTGAGTAGTATGCGTCTCGAGTTCTCGGCGCCTGGCACGTACTGCAACCCGATATGAAGATGTTCGCGCGGCAGGTGGTCGGCTGCACGCTCAGCCCATTCAATCGCACACACTCCATCTCCGTCGAGATACTCCTCAATGCCAAGGTCCAAGACTTCCGCAGGAGTCTCCATTCTGTAGAAATCCATGTGATAAAGCATCAGGCGCCCATGGTACTCGCGTACCAGAACGAACGACGGGCTGAACGTGTATTCCGACACCGCCAGCCCGGTGGCGATGCCTTGAATCAGACACGTCTTCCCTGCACCCAGCTCTCCGGATAGAAGTACCACGTCGCCTGCCGTGCACAGCCCGCCTATGTGGCGACCGAGTGCGACTGTCTGGTCTTCGGATGTGGTGACAACTGTGGCGGATCTCATTGTCTGAAGTGACTCCATCCGGTGACGGCGACATCTATCGGAAGGTCATCCGGACCCAGTACGACGATCGACGGGTGATCCGTCCCGGGGCCCATCTCGCCGATCACTGTCACCGGACATTGGAGCATTCCGGTCACCCGCTCCATTGTCTCGGCGCGACAGGTGAATAGCAACTCATACACCTCGCCACCGGTAAGCGCGAGCGTGGATGCGTCCTGACAAGCCGTTCGGCAGTCGACGGATACGGGCAGCAGCGAGGCACGAAGTGTCGCTGATGCCCGGCTGCATTCGCAGATGTGGCCGAGGTCACTGAGCAGACCATCGCTGATGTCGATTGCGCATTCGACCCCTGCGTGCGCGAGTATTCGGCCCTCGGCCAGCCGGGCATGAGGGCGGATAAGCGCCTGCATGAGTGTATCTGGAACGCGTGTGGATGTGTCGGTGTCACCAGCCATCAGTGACAGGGCACCGGCGGCTGCGCCGAGGAAGCCTGTCACTGCGATCACATCACCGGGTCGTGCTGCACTCCGCCGAAGCAGCCTGCCAGTCGCCGATTCGCCCGCCACGAAGACCGACGCGGTTACGAACGGCGACCTTGCCAGGTTGCCGCCAATAATCACTACGCCGTGCTCCTGGGCGAGGCTGGTCATGCCACGGTAGAAGGCGAGGATGGAGTCGGAGTCGACATCTCCGGGACACGAAAGTGAAACAAGGGCGTAGAGTGCATGGCCGCCCATGGCTGCGATATCGCTCAGGTTTACCGCGAGCGACTTGTATCCTAGGTCCTCCCACGTGGACCAGCGAAAGGAGAAGTGAACCTCCTCCACCAGCGAATCAGTTGTGGCGAGCTGAACACGATCGGAACCGTGCCATGCTGCGGTGTCGTCGCCGATGCCGATGACCATGCGTTCAAGCGCCTCAGTGGATGACTGATGTGTGGGTCGTACGGCATCTTTGATGAGTTCTATGAGGCCGAACTCGCCAAGGGCAGACAGATTCATCGCCGCGATTATATCATCGTGACGTGGCCACTCAAAGGTAACGTGTATCGTGGTATAGTGCCTGAGTCGATGGCACGAATTCTCGTTGTCGCAGACGTACATGCAAACCTGTGTGCACTGCGGGCGGTGCTGGAGGATGCCCTATGTAACGGTGCAATCGATGCGGTGTGGGTCCTGGGGGATGTGGTCGGCTACGGTCCCGAGCCCAATGAGTGCATTACACTTCTTAATGAGCACCCCCTCATATGCGTTGCCGGCAACCACGATCTTGGGGTGATCGGGTACGTCAGACTGGAGCGTTTCAACGTCGATGCGGCCAGAGCGTGTCTCTGGACGCGGCGTCATCTGTCTGCATGCTCATCGCGATTTCTTGCCGGGCTCCCTCTGAGACGCAGCGCGGGTTCGTTTCTGCTCGTTCACGGCTCGCCGCGCGATCCGACATGGGAGTACGTCACATCAGAGTCACATGCACGACTACTTGCACCGTGGTGTGAGCAGGATCACTGTCTTGTTGGACATACTCATCGGCCGCTGGCGGCCCGCCTGGAGACACGCACGTTGCGGCCTGGGGTGGGAACGTCTGCGCGTGCATTGCAGTTGCGGGAGCGCTATATGATCAATCCCGGTTCAGTGGGACAGCCCCGGGACGGGGACCCACGGGCCGCATATGTCATTCTTAACCCGGAGGCGGCAACCGCATCGTTCCATCGTGTGTCCTATGACGTGGGTAGTGTCGCGGAGGCCGTCGAGCGCTCCGGACTCCCGCTTTCGCTGGCGAGGCGATTACACGTCGGCTACTGACATGTTATAATGACCGCCATGTGCGACTATGAACTTGTAGCTATCGTAAGTCCTGAAGCAAGTGATGAGGCCGTTGCGGCGAAGCTGGAGGGCGTGAGCCAGATGATTATGGATCGCCAGGGCGTTGTGGATGAGACGCAGCGCTGGGGCAAAAAGCGGCTGGCATACCCGATCAGGAAGTACATTGAGGGCAACTACAGCCTCATGCGCTTCAAGCTCGAGCCGGATCACGTCCGTGAGATCCGCGAGGTCCTTGAGAACGACTTGGACGTGCTACGCTATCTTGTCATCAAGAGGAGCAAGTAGCAATTGGCGACGCTTAACAAGATCATTCTCATTGGGCATCTCGGCGCCGACCCGGAAATGCGCTACACTCCTGATGGGAAGTCAGTAACCTCATTTCGAATGGCCACGACTCATCGGTACACCACATCGAAAGGTGAGACAAGGGAGGAGACGGACTGGTTCCGGGTTACGGTGTGGGGCAGGCAGGCTGAGCAGTGCAACCAGTATCTGAAGAAAGGGCAACAGGTGTACGTCGAAGGGCGTTTGCACGCACGCGAATGGCAGACGCAGGATGGTCAGACTCGCACAAGTCTTGAGGTGACGGCCGGCAATGTAGTATTCCTTGGCAGACCGTCGGGGGCAGCCGCGTTTCCTGATGAAGGAGACATTGTTCCTGACGACATGCCATTTGACCAGAATTGAGGAGTGAGTGAATGGCGAACTACCGGTACGCGGGATCTACAAGAAGAAGATCGAAGTTTCGCGGCAGCAGACCCAGGGTGTGCCCGTTCTGCGCTGACAGAATCCCGATCGATTACAAGGACACGGGTTTGCTGGCGAGATACATACAGGGCGGCGGCAAGATAGCGTCGCGACATAAGTCTAGGGCCTGCTCCAAGCATCAGCGCCGCCTGTCGGAGGCGATCAAGCGCGCGCGCTTCCTGGCCCTTCTGCCGTATGGTCCCGGCCACATCTGGCAGACCGGATGGACCGCGTCGGCACCGTCCAGTTCATAGGAGAAACCAATGCCGAAACGGACCTATCAACCTAAGAAGATCCCGCGTGCGAGGAAGCTCGGGTTTCGTGCGAAGATGTCCACTAAGGCGGGTATTCGCGTCTTGAAAGCACGCCGACTCAAGGGTCGGTGGAAGCTTACGCCCGTCTAGTTTCTGGATGAACAGACCGTGGTCGCTCGTCGGGCGTGAACAGTTTGTAACTGTCTTTCGTCAGGGCCGGGCATACGCGGGTTCAGTTGTGGTGGTGCGGGTGCTTCCCAATGGGTTGCAGTACAGCCGCTTGGGTATGGTGGTGTCGAAGAAGGTAGGAGGCGCGGTGGTACGCAATCGTGCCAAGAGGCGTATTCGAGCAGCCGTTGATATCCGGGCGTTACCACCGGGATGGGACGTGGTGGTTATTGCCCGAACGAGCATAAACAGTGCAGAGTACCGAGAACTGGAACGTGAACTGCGGCAACTCCTCGTTCGAGCCGGCGTCGACAAGCCGGATCGCTCGGATGCTGATTGTGGCGGTTCGATTTTATCAGAAGACCATTTCTGAAGTTACGCCTCACCGCTGCCGCTTCCAGCCGACCTGCTCTGAGTATATGGTGGAATCCATACGTCGGTGCGGTGTGGTGCGTGGAGTTGCGAAGGGAATGTGGAGATTGCTGCGGTGTCATCCCTTCTCGGAGTCGCGGTACGATCCCGTGCCGTACAGTAAGTAACAGAGAGGACGTTGCTCAGGAACTAGATGAAGAAAGTTCGTATTCCTTTGCTCATTCTGGTGTCTCTGCTGATTGCCGCGTCGGCGATCGGTTGTGCGGCACCGGCACCGCAGGGATTCTCGGGGATTGTCAGCGACGGCGAGCTTCTCTACGTTGGCTCAGCCGATGGCCAGATCATTGCAATCAATCCCTCAGCCCGTGCCTCCGGCGAGCCATTCCCCTCGAATGACGAATGGACATACCCCATAACTACGCAGGTTCGCGGAACGTTTGGATGTGGCACTTCCGATGTCGCGTCCACATTGTACGCCACACCCGTCCTCACCAACGGACATATCTGTATCGGCACGTACGACGGCAAGGTTCTCATGGTGAATCCCGAGGCTCGGCTCACCGGCGCGGTGTTTCCTCAGTTGCGCTCTGGAGAATGGGTATATCCCAGGACCGATGAAAAGATCGGCCCAATCGTCGGTGATCCCGCCGTGTACGAGGACAAGGTATTCGTGTCAAGTTCGATTGCTGACGGGAGTCGTTCACACGGCGTTGTGTATGGCCTTGACCGCCTGTACGGTGACGAACTCTGGGTGTCCGAACCGCTTGATGGGAAACTCTGGGTTACACCCGCAGTTGCTAACGGCGTCGTGTATGTCAGCACCTTCGAAGGCCGGATCTACTCGCTTGATGCCGAGACGGGAAGGAAGTTGCCCTGGGTGTACGAGGGTGAGTTCGGCTTCGTCTCTTCTCCGGTGATCGTGGACGACATGTTGTACGTTGGCTCGTTCAACCGGAGCCTACTGGCAATCCCTCTCGGTTCGGATTCCAAAGCATGGGAATTCGAGGCTGATAACTGGTTCTGGTCTGCGCCCGTTATAGTTGATGACGCAATGTACGCCTCCTCGTTGGATGGCAACCTGTACGCGTTGGATCGGGAGAGTGGTGCATTGAAATGGGTGGCTCCCTACGAAACCGAAGATTCGATTGCCGCGTCTCCGGTTCTTGCCGGTGATAGCGTGGTGGTGGTCACCCAACATGGCGACGTGCATGTGGTGGACCGCAACTCCGGTATGGGTGTTCGCGTACCGAATCCCACCAGTGAGAGGGCGTCGACCTGCAATGCAGACGTAGTGGCGCCTCCTTACTATCTTGACGGACTGGTATATATACGGGCACAGAACAATGTGCTGTTCGCGATCGATCCGGTGTCCCGGTCCATTGCGTACAGCTTTTCGTTGGACATGGAGTGATTCTCTAGATGATAGAAGTTTGGAACGTAATCATCCTGCGTCCCGCCATGAACGGGCTCATCGCGATTTCGGGCGCGCTGCCACACGCGGTTGAGTTCGGACTGGCCATCATTCTGTTCACTTTAGTGGTTCGGTTGGTGCTGACGCCGGTCACCATCAAGCAGACGCAATCCACAAAGTCCATGCAAGAACTGCAGCCGAAGATGAAGGAGCTGCAGAAGAAATACGCCAAGAACAAGCAGAAGCTACAGCAGGAGACGATGAAGCTGTACAAAGAGGCAGGGGTCAACCCGGTCGGGTGTATGTGGCCCATGCTGATTCAGTTTCCCGTCTGGATCGCCCTTTACCAGTCCATCATCAAGACGCTGGCAACCACCCCGGAGAACCTCTTGGACCTTGCACAACATCTCTACGCGTCTGACACGATCGCCCGGGCCATTCCCGTCAATAGCAGTTTCCTCTGGCTTGACCTGGGACAGCCTGATACGACGATGATCCTGGCTATCCTGGTTGGTGGCACGATGTTCGTGCAACAGAAGATGACGACACCACCCGCGGCTGATCCGAGACAGGCGTCGACCAACCAGATGATGCTCATGATGATGCCGCTTATGTTCGGACTCTTCACCATCATGTTCCCTGCTGGACTGCCGCTTTTCTGGCTCATATCGAATCTCATCGGCATCGGCACGCAGTACGTGGTTGGAGGTGGATGGGGATACTTGCGGCGCGGCTCATCCACGGCTATTGCGAAGACGAGCTGAATCGATCTGCGTACAGGTAGCCGATCCCAACGAGGAGCTGTTAATGAATGAAGCCGAACCTGGAGTGAGCGGACACAGCGACGACGAAGTCCTGCGTACCTCCCCGGAACCCGGAGATATTGCTGCCGTGGATGCTGCCGACGGGGCTGAGGACGACATCGAAGAAGGTGGCAGAAGCGACGTTGAGGACGACGATAATCTTGATGACGCGCAACCCCATGCCGTCTATGATCCGGGCGCAGAGGTGGGCGTTGAGGTATTGAGGCGATTGCTTGATCTTCTGGGACTCGAAGGTGACGTTGGGTGTGAGCGCGTCGCTGACTCCGTGGTGCTCAATATCGAGGGTGATGATTTGGGTGTTCTGATAGGGCGCCGCGGCATGACGCTCTCTGCTCTGCAACACATTGTCCGCCTTATGATTGCCTCCAGGGAATCAGAGTGGCCTGCGTTGACGGTCGACGTGTGTGGCTACAAGAGACGTCGCCATGCTGCGTTACAGGAACTTGCGCGGAAGATGGCTGACCAGGCGAAATACCGCCGCAGGCCAATGGCGCTGGAGCCCATGCCACCTGATGAGCGTCGGGTGGTTCATCTTGCGCTGGCGAATCATCCGGATGTATACACTGAGAGCGTTGGCGAGGAGATCGAACGCAAGGTGGTCATCCACCCCAAGGGGCGCTAGTGATGTTCAAGGCTGTCGATTCCAAGGCGCGCTTTCCTGACGTTGAGGTCGAGATCCTCCGGTTTTGGAAAGAGAACTCGATATTTGAGAAGAGCGTCGACCAGCGGCGCGGACAGCCTCTGTTCAGTTTCAACGATGGTCCTCCGACGACGAACGGTAGTCCTGGCATACATCACGTGCTGTCGCGTCTGTTCAAGGACATCCCGTGTCGTTATCGCACCATGAAGGGCTATTACGCACCACGTAAGGCGGGGTGGGACACACATGGACTGCCAGTCGAACTGGAGGTCGAGCACAGTCTCGGACTCAAGAGCAAGAAGCAGATCGAGGAATACGGAGTAGCGGCATTCAATGAACGTTGCCGGGAAAGTGCGTTCAAGTACATCCGACAGTGGGAGACGATGGTCGAACGGGTCGGCCACTGGATAGACATGGACGACCCCTACATCACGCTCAAAGATGAGTACATCGAGTCGGGATGGTGGGGTATCAAGCAGATCTGGGATCAGGGCCTCATCTACCGGGGATATCGCACGACGCCACATTGCCCGCGGTGCGGTACGTCACTGAGTTCTCACGAGGTTGCTCTCGGGTATGAGGAAGATACCGAGGATCCATCAGTCTACATAAAGTTCCGCATCGCGTCCGAGGCGCTCTTGTCAGCGCCTGACGAGGTCAGGGCTACGCTTGGAAGTGATGCGGCGGATGTCTACCTCCTCGCGTGGACGACTACCCCATGGACGCTTCCTGGAAACACGTCACTCGCCGTGGCTGCAGATGCCGAGTATGCGGTGCTTGCTGGAGAGTCGGACTACCTCATCATGGCTGCGGCTCTTGTCGATGTCGTTGGCGTGTCCGGCTACGTGAAGGTGGGGGTGGTGTCCGGTGCGGGCCTTGCTGGGCTGCGCTACGAACCCCTCTTCAATCCTCATGACTACGGAGTCACGAGAGTGTCCATGCCTTCGTTCGAAGCGCAGGCGAAGCCTGATCGCCTTACGTATCCAGTGATCGCAGCCGACTTCGTGTCGTTGGATGACGGTACCGGCATCGTACACGTCGCACCATCTTTCGGAGAGGTGGACTTCGAGGCTGGAATGAGGGAGCACCTTGACTTTGTGCAGCAGGTGGACCTCGACGGCAAGGTGACGGGTACGTACTCGTTCTCGGGCAAGTTCGTGAAGGATGCCGATCCGGAGATCATCGAGGACCTGCAGGCGCGAGGGTTGTTGTTCCGCAGCGGGACGATCCGGCACACGTATCCGTTCTGCTGGCGATGCGCCACCCCGCTGCTCTACTATGTGAAACGCTCGTGGTACATCAAGACTACCGCCAAGAAAGATCGGCTTGTGTCGGGAAACCAGGAGATCACATGGTTCCCTGATTACATCAAGCATGGCCGGTTTGGCGATTGGCTCGCGAACAACGTGGATTGGGCTGTCTCGCGCGAGCGTTATTGGGGAACACCCCTTCCGGTATGGGAGTGTGCTGACTGCGGGGAATTCGACTGTGTGGGCAGCCGTGCCGAGCTTGCGTCGAAATTCGGCATCGAAGGATATCGCGATGACATCGAGTTGCATCGGCCGTACGTTGACGAGGTGACATACCTGTGTGCCAAGTGCGGGAGTAGGATGCAGCGTGCCCCTGAGGTGCTCGACTGCTGGTTCGACTCAGGAGCGATGACCTGGGCCCAGTGGCACTACCCGTTCGAGAACAAGGACACGTTTGGTCAGATGTTTCCGGTCGACTACATCACCGAGGCCATTGATCAGACGAGGGGATGGTTCTACAGCCTGCATGCGCTCTCGACGATGGTGTTTGACGGACCGTGCTTCAAGAATGTCCACTGTCTCGGACACGTGGTGGATGCAAATGGCGAGAAGATGAGCAAGTCGAAGGGGAACATAATCGATCCGTGGTCCGTCATCAACGAATACGGCGCGGACGCAGTTCGCTGGTACATGCTCTCCTCGGTGCCGCCCGAGAACACACATCGCTTCTCGGTGCAGGCCCTGTCCGAGACGATGCGACGCCACCTCCTGACCCTTTGGAACACGTACTCGTTCTTCGTCCTGTACGCCAACATCGACGAATTTGTACCTGGTCGACGGCAGCCCGAGGTGTTGTCTGAACTTGACCGATGGATACTGTCGGAATTGAACCAGGTTGTCCTCGATGTGACGAAGGCAATGGATGCCTACGGCTTCACTCAGGCAATCCGCCGGGTGGAAGAGTTCATCGATCTCTTGTCGAACTGGTATGTCCGCCGCAGCAGGCGCCGGTTCTGGAAGAGCGAGAGCGATGACGATAAACTGGCCGCGCACGAAACCCTGTATCGCTGTCTGATGACGACGATCAAGCTGCTTGCGCCAGTGGCTCCTTTCACTACCGAGGAGATGTATCAGAACCTTGCGCGGTCCGTGGATGACGCGGCGCCTGAAAGTGTGCACTTGACCGAGTACCCCGTACCGGGCGTGGAAGAGATCGACGAAGCGCTGAATAGCCATATGGAGCTCGTCATGAACCTGGCGAGCCTTGGGCGGGCTGCCCGGGCCAAGGCGGGCATAAAGGTGCGACAACCGCTCGCGATGGCGAGGCTTCTTGTTCCAGGCGAGATGGAACGGGCCGGCGTCGCAGCTTTGAGCGAACACATCAAGGACGAGTTGAACGTCAAGGACGTTGAGTTCGTGGACCGCATGGGGGAAGAAGAGGAAGGGTTTTCGGTTGCTGGAGATGACCGCTACCGCGTTGGGGTGCTGACTAGTCTCTCCGATGTCTTGCGAGCCGAGGGGTTTGCTCGCGAGATCGTACGCCGTTTGCAGATGATGCGGCGGTCAGCAGGACTCGAGATATCCGATCACATAGTGGTGTTCTACGTCGGAAGCACTGTTCTTCAGGATGTGTTCACCTTGTTTGATGAGTACATCCGCCAGGAGACGTTGATCGTAGATCTGCGAAAAAGTGCCCCGCCTGCGGACGCCTTCGCGCAAACTCTGAAGCTGGACGGTCACGAACTGACCATCGGGCTGACGCGCGCCGATTAGCCGTCCGGCCGTCGCCGCGGATCGTGCGTCTCGTCAGTCGATAAATGGCAGGTGACTAATCCCAGGGCGCTGGACTCTCTCGTAACTGCACTGTGGTGGTGAGATGATCCTGCTGCCTCACGTATCCCACCTCCACCGCGGCGCCCACCTCGCTGGCGATAATCGCCTGTAGCAGGTCGTCCGTATTCCTGATGGGTTTGCCGTCGAACTCAACGATGACATCGCCCCTCTGCAGTCCGGCCTCGCTTGCCGGGCTGCGGCTGCTCACCTCCACGATTAGCGCGCCTTCTTCGACGGACAACTGGTTGACTCTCGCAGTGAAGCGATCAACGGTGTAGAGCGATACGCCGAGCCAAGGCCTGATCACGTAGCCCTGGTTGATAAGTGACTGAACTATCGGGCGCGCTCCATCGATGGCGATGGCATAGCCCATGCCCTCCACGCCGATCGTTGCCACCTTGACGCTGTTGATGCCGATGACCTCTCCTGCCATGTTCGAAAGAGGCCCGCCGCTGTTGCCCGGATTAATTGCCGCCGTGGTCTGAATCAGGTCGCGCAATCTATTGCCACCGACGGTGACGGATACATCCAGTCGGCTCACGATTCCTTCGCTTGCAGAGATACCCTCTCCCAGTGCGTTGCCTATAGCTACCACCCATTCGCCGACGGCAAGATCGCCTGATTGCCCGAGTCTGGCAAACGGCAGACCTGATGCCTCGGCTCGAATCACCGCTAGATCTGTGAGCGGGTCCGTACCAACGACCGTGGCTCGATAGGTGGTTCCGTCATGCAGTTCTATCTGAATGTCCTTGGCGTTCTGAACCACGTGATGATTCGTGATGATGTAGCCATTCGAGTCGATAATGATGCCCGATCCGGCTGCTTCCTGCGTGTATGCCTGGCTGAACAGGTCATATGCCACCATCTCGGTCATCACCGAGACCACTGCCGGGCGCACCTCGCTCACTACATCGACAATAGAAGGCAGTGGCTCCTGAGGAGTGCTCGGGGTCGCAGGAAATCTCCATGATGGATCCACATGTTCGCTGGGCACAGAGGGTTGCGTCGTGGGAGTGGTAGGCGGAGGAGATTCCACGATGCAGCCCGCAAGGAGCGCCAGCGACATGATACTCAGCAGCGCAATGCGTGTGCCATAGCTTCGAATGCTCATGTCTTGTGATTATAGCATTGGAATCGTCGCAGCAAATCATTCTGACTGGCGTTTGGTTTCACCGATGGTATAATGGCCATCCATGGCCGACTCTCAGGCGCGACGGTACGTCGATCAACTCCTTCGCGGAGTTGTTGAACCACTGATGCTGTCCGTTATCGGCGAACTGCCGAGTCATGGATATCGCATCGGCAGGGAGATTGAGCGTCGCAGCAGCGGCTACTTCCGTCTGACTGCGAGCACGCTCTACTCAGCGTTGCGCAGGCTGGAACAGGACGGACTTGTACAGAGTGCCTGGCATACGGCATCGAATACCCATCGGCGCTGCTACTGGCTCACCGATAAGGGACGCGAGGCATTGAATGCCCGCCTTTACGAGTGGAATTGTTTCTTCCTCGCAACCGAACGAGTCATGGCGGGTAGTTAACCGCGGGTTCCTCCCCGCGTTGTATGCCGGCTGGCAATGTGTAGTGCCGTGCACAACGTCCGACCTGTTTTCGGCGTGCTGTGCGCGGGTATTTCGTGTGCTAGGTTGCAAGTAGTGGCTACGTCCGGATATCGCTGAAGGTAGTTTCGTCATGGAGTGCGTCCTCGCGATCGATCAGGGCACCACCGGGAGCCGCGCCCTGTTGTACGGGGCGGACGGTAGTCAGATTGCCAGCGCCTATCGTGAGTTCCCTCAGTATTTCCCCAGCCCCGGTTGGGTGGAACACGATCCGCACGAGATCTGGTGCAGCGTTCTGGAGTGCACGCGAGATGTGGTGTCGCAAGTCCCCTCCGCCTCCGTAGCCTGTGTCGGCATCACCAATCAGAGAGAGACGATTGTCGTATGGGACGCGGAGAGCAGCGAACCGCTGTACAACGCGATTGTGTGGCAGTGCAAGCGCTCGGCTGAACGGTGCGATGTCCTGAAACACGATCAAAAGGCTCTCTCAAACGTCAGACGAATCACAGGACTTCCGATTGACCCGTACTTCTCTGCGACGAAGATCGCGTGGCTGCTTGAGAATGTCCCGGAGGTTCGGGAAAGCGCCCGCAAGGGAAGACTCCGCGTTGGCACCGTGGACTCGTGGCTGTTGTGGAAACTGACCGGAGGTCTGGTGCACGCCACGGATTACACGAACGCGTCCCGCACCATGCTGTTTGATATTGACCGGCTCTGCTGGAGCGACGATATGTTGTCCCTATTCGGCGTGCCGGCTTTCGTCTTGCCTGAAGTACACGCGTCGTCGGGAAGCTTTGGTGTGACGGTTCAGGAATGTGGGCTTCCATCCGGCGTGCCTATCAGCGGGATGGTCGGTGATCAACAGGCTGCCCTGTTCGGCCAGGCATGCATAGGCGCCGGAACGGCCAAGAATACCTATGGCACCGGAGCGTTCGTGTTGTTGAATGCGGGGATGTCACGGCCGGCAGGGGATGCTCGCCTGATTACGACGCTTGGGTGCGGAGTGGGCAATGCCCCTGTATACGTACTGGAAGGAGCAATATTCACGGCGGGCGCGGTCATACAGTGGCTTCGAGATGGAATGGGGCTACTTGCCTCGGCCCCGGATTCTCTGGAGATGGCTTGCGCGGTCGCCGATAACGGGGGAGTCTACTTCGTCCCGGCTCTTGCGGGTCTCGGTGCACCGTATTGGGCACCCGAGGCGCGTGGCGCTATCGTAGGTATCACTCGGGGCACTACGAGGAACCACATAGTCCGTGCGGCCCTCGAAGCGATGTGCTACAGAACGAAGGACGTCCTCGATGTGATGCTCGCGGATACGGGGCTCACGATTGACGAGCTAAAGGTGGACGGGGGAGCAAGTGCCAACGACTTCCTATGCCAGTTTCAGGCGGACATACTTGGCACCAGTGTGGTGAGACCCAGAGATGTTGAGACAACGGCACGTGGGGCCGCCTTCCTTGCGGGACTGGCCTGCGGATACTGGTCCGACGTCACGCAACTGGTGGGCGCCCATGCCGTAGATCGTGTCTTCACTCCCTCGATGTCTGAGGTTGTGTCGAAGAGACTGTACGGAGAGTGGAGCAACGCCGTTCGTCAGGTAATGGCTGGAGAACGGGTCTGTGAACGGGATGCCCATGTATGACGTGGTTATCGTCGGCGGAGGAGTGGTTGGGGCTGCCGTGGCGTATGAGCTATGTAACTACCGCCTTCGGATAGCCCTGGTCGAGATGGAGGAAGAACTCTCATTCGGCGTCTCCAAAGCTAACAGTGGCATCATTCACCCCGGCACACAGAACCCTTCGGATTCCCTCAAGGGCAGGCTCTGCGTAGAAGGCAACCGACTTGTACGTGAGATGGCGGAGCCGCTCGGCCTTGATTTCGCGGAGGTGGGAGAGTTGATCGTGGCGTTCCACGAGGATGAGATTGCACACCTCTGGCATCTCAAGCGCGAGGCGGAAGACTGTGGAGTGTCCGGTCTCCAGATCGTTTCAAGGGAGTGGTTGAGAGACAATGAACCGAACCTCAACCCGGATGCGGTGGCCGCCCTCCTGGCGCCGACTGCAGGCATTATAAGTCCGTATAGATTTGTGTATGCCCTGTCAGGTGAAGCCAGACTGAATGGTGTTGAGGTGCACACGTCCACGGAAGTTCTATCGATCGCAACAGGCACCGGCGTTTCGGGGAAGGACGCTCGCGGCTTCGTGATCCTTACTACTACCGGCGAGTTCGCGACGAAGTGCCTGATTAATTGCGCCGGTCTCTATGCCGATGATATCGCGAGGATGGTGGGCTTGCGTGACGTTTGCATCAGACCACGGAAGGGCGAGGAGTACATACTGGATAAGAAGCGCCGCTATCTGACGCGACACCTGCTATTTCCTGTGCCCACGCCCGAATCCAAGGGCATTCTCGTGACGAGGACGGCCGATGGCAACCCGATGATTGGACCGACCGCCTACGAGGTGGAGGACAAGGAGGACCTGTCGACTACGGACGAAGGACTGAGGCAGGTGCTCAGTGTTGCCCAGCGGCTTGTTCCGGCGATCGACCCATGTGACATAATCGCGTATTTCGCAGGCCTGCGGCCTGCCACGGGTGATGACTTCGTGATTCGGCACGAAGAGGAGGTCCCGGGCTTCATCAATGTGGCTGGCATTCAGTCCCCCGGACTGACCGCGGCTCCGGCAATCGCGAAGCACGTCGCGTCACACCTGGAAAGTGCAGGTGTAACCATGACGCGCAAGCGCCGCCGCCGTAGGGATCGATCGCGGACTTTCCACTTGTTCTCCATGGCGCTCAGCGATGCGAAGGATCTGGTCAAGGAGGATCCCGAGTGCGGAGACATTGTATGTCGCTGTGAGACGGTCTCGCTTCGTGAAGTGAAGCAGGCGATTGGTGACGGCGCCACCACGCTTGATGGCGTGAAGTTCCGCACCAGGGCGGGTGCGGGTCGCTGTCATGGCAGCTTCTGTACCTGTCGCATACTGCAGGTTCTTGCTGAAGAGACGGGAAGGCCGGTCACTGCCATATCCAAGAGAGGCAAGGGCTCGGAGCTTGTCGTATCGGATCGCACTGATGGATGAGCGTGAACTAATTGTGGTGGGAGGAGGTCCCTCCGGAATGGCGGCGGCTCTCTCCGCTCACGATTGTGGGGTGGGGGATATACTGCTTCTGGAACGGGAGCAGCATCTCGGAGGCATACTGAACCAGTGCGTGCACGCAGGGTTCGGCCTGGTGCATTACGGAGAGGTCCTCACTGGACCTGAGTACGCCGAGCGATTCATTCATCGTGTGATGAGCACGCGGGGGATTGAAGTCAGTACGGGCTCGTATGTAGCCGAGCTCAAACCTGGGAAAGTGCTCACCTACTTGAAACCCGGTGAGATTCGAACCGTGCGGGCTAGAGCTCTGGTGATGGCCACGGGGTGTCGCGAGCGAACGCGAGAGATGATCCAGATACCGGGCACGCGGCCAGCGGGGGTCTTCTCTGCCGGACTGGCACAGAAAATGATCAATATCGAGGGTCTTCTGCCGGGCAGAAGAGTGGTCATTGTCGGCTCGGGTGATATCGGTCTGATCATGGCCAGGCGTTTCACGCTCGAGGGAGCGGTCGTAAGAGCGGTGATCGAAATCCAGCCACAACCCACCGGGCTCAGGCGGAACATCGTACAGTGTCTTGAGGATTTCGACATTCCGCTGTACCTTGGCCATCGCGTGCTACGGATACATGGCAGAAACCGTGTGGAGGGGGTCGACGTGGGACAGGTCGACGAACTCGGTCGGGCAGTCGACGGTTCGAAATTCTCTCTGGAGTGCGACACAGTCCTGGTGTCGGTGGGCCTCATTCCGGAGAACGAACTCATCGAGATGGCCGGCGTCCAGATAGACAGGCGAACGAACACGCCGGTGTCCTCCGACCTGAACTACACTTCCGTTCCTGGACTGTTTGTGTGCGGAAATGCATTCAGGGTGTATGACCTCGTGGATTCGGTCACGCGGGACAGTATGGTTGCAGGGGGGCAGGCTGCCGCATATCTCGCTGCCGGGGGAGGGGCGCCGTTCAATGCGTAGGAATCTGACGTGCATTGAGTGTCCCACGGGTTGCACCATCACGGCGACTCTCGAAGATCGAACGATTGTTGATCTCGAAGGCTTCGGGTGTCGCAAGGGCTACGACTATGCCACGTCCGAGATCAACCATCCTGAACGGATACTTACGACCACGGTTCCGGCGAGAGGTTTGTCGGTGAAGATGATTCCCGTGAGAACCAGTGGCCCAATCCCAAAGGATTCCCTGCGCCACGCGATGTGCGAAATCAGGCAACTCATCGTCTGCCACCCGGTCGAGGTGGGAGACGTGTTGCTGGCGGATCTACTGGGGCTGGGCGTCGACCTCGTTGCCACACGCCGTGTAGTGTGAGATTGGTGAGCTGCCACAGGCAGGATTGGTGGCGGTGATATCGCCGGCAGCCATCTCTTCTGCCTGTTTGTCCTGCCGTTACCGTCCACGTATACTCATAGGTCGTAACCTGAGTTGTTGCCACAATTGACCTGAGGAGGAGACATGCGAAGCAAAGTCAAGATAACCGTCATCAGGAAGCTAGGCACACGCGATCTGTTCGGGGATACTCCCCCGGTTCACGCCACTTTCGAGGAGTCCTGTCCGCGCTGCAACGTCGGTGATGTGTACATCGTACCGGAGGATGGCTCCTGCCCTGAGGGCTTCTGTTCATGGGCTTATGCAGATATCCAGCGTGATATCACCCATCTCCGGTTTGGTGGCAACTACCCCTTCTGTGAGGAAGAGGGCACTGCGGTGCAGTGCTGCACCGATGGGCTGCGTCCCGTCTTCTTCAAGCTGGAACGCTTCAGCGATGAGGAGTTGCCCAAGGCAGTCGGCGAGTAGCAGTCGACCCGGCGTGGCGCATGGACAGGTGCGCAATCGAGGGGTTCTCCCTGCAACTGGTGGCCCGCTTCTGGCGGGCCACCAGCCTGTGGGTCCACAGTTCTGGTTTCTCTGGTGTGCAGTATGAGAGCAGTTGTGACGGGTGCGGCCGGCCACATTGGGGCCAATCTCGTACGCAATCTGATACAGCGTGGTGACTCGGTTCTTGCACTGGTACACGTCGACAGCCGGGCGCTGGTGGGACTGGACGTCGAGACGATGACGGGTGATGTGTGCGACGTCTCAGGTCTGCGCAGGGCGTTCGAGGGGGCGGACGTCGTGTTTCACCTTGCCGGACATATCTCCATCTCGCGTCGCCAGCATCCCCATGTCGATGCGATCAATGTGGAGGGCACCAGGAACGTGGTTGCGGCATGTCGTGACAATGCCGTGCGCAGGCTCGTACACTTCAGTTCCATTCATGCATCCGTAAGCACTTCCGACGGTTTGACTGTGGATGAGACAACGCCACTGGTAGACGGCGCAGAATTCCCCCCTTACGACAGGTCGAAGGCGCTTGGAGAACGGATCGTCCTCGAAGCGGCACAAAAGGGACTTGATGCCGTAGTGCTGGCGCCAACGGCTGTGGTTGGGCCGCATGACTACCGGCCGTCCTATTTTGGCAGGGTGCTGTTGAGTCTGGCACGGCGGCAGATTCCCGTACTGGTGCGCGGCGGTTACGATTGGGTCGATGTGCGGGACGTGGTTCACGCGACATTGCGCGCCGCGGATGACGCACCCGCGGGGAGCAAGTACATGCTTTCCGGCCACTGGTGGTCCGTTATGGATGTGGCTCGTACTGCTGGTGAAATCCTTGGATGCGCCGCGCCGCGGGTTGCCGCGCCTCTTCAGGTAGCTCGGGCGTGTGGACCACTTGCGGAGTCGGTCTGCCGCGTCATCGGGCGAGATCCCGTATTCACCCGTTACTCCGCCGAAGCGCTGGCGTCGCACCGGTGGGTTAGCCATGAGAAGGCGACCCGAGAGCTCGCTTACCAACCACGTCCGTTCCGCCAGACGTTATACGACACGTTCCTCTGGTTCGAGCAGCAGGGCCTACTGCCATCCGGCGTGACGTGTGGGACCGATAGGACATGAGTGAACGTGCGTTCTTCGACTATCTGCTGCTCACCTGGTTCGTGCTCGCGGCTGCCCTGTTCTTCGTACTGTTCCGTACGACAGCCCCGTACGGCCGCCATGGCCGGTCGGGATGGGGGCCATCCATGGGCACTCGAATTGGATGGCTCGTGATGGAGGCGCCTGCCTCACTGCTCTTCTTCGTGTGGTTCCTGGCTGGAGGTGTAGCGCAGTCAGCCACCCTTGTTGTGTTCTTCCTGATGTGGCAGGCGCATTACCTGCACCGCGCGTTCATCTACCCGTTCAGTCTCGACCAATCCGGGGTGCACATGCCTCTCGCGGTAGTAGCCATGGGGGTTGGCTTCAACAGCGTGAACACGTATCTGAACGGTCGTTATCTGTTCACGTTCTCCGGTGGCTATGCCACTGAGTGGATGCTCGATCCCCGATTCATGGCCGGGGTGGCCCTGTTTGTGGCAGGCTATGTGCTTAACCGCTATGCTGACCACACGCTGCGAATGGAGCGCATAAGGACCGGAGCGCGCTACTGCCGCATCGACAATGGCATATTCCGCTACGTTTGCTGCCCTAACTACCTCGGGGAACTCATCATGTGGTCGGGATGGGCGGTTGCCACGTGGTCGCTTGCCGGTCTGAGCTTCGCCGTCTGGACGGCGGCCAACCTGCTGCCACGTGGGCGAAGCCACCTTGCGTGGTCACGTACCCATCTGCACGCTTACCCTGAGAAACGCAAGGCAGTGATTCCGGGGCTGTGGTGACACTCGCGTAGTAGTACGCACATCCGGCCGGGAGTCATCTGATGCGGCGGAACTTGTGAATGGTGTCTGCGCCGCGATCGGTTCCCGCGTGAGTCTTGGATACCTCTCCCACATAGATATCACCGTGCGAGTCCACCGCCACGGCATGCGGGGCCAGGAAGAGCGCCTCATCCCTGGAGGAGCCGGAATTTCCCCACCTCGACAGCAATTCGCCTTCAGTGCTGAACACGCTCACGCGCAGGCACAGTTCTGAGACGTAGATGCGGCCGTCGGCATCGACTCCTATCCCTGTCGGCCGGATCACGTCGTGCCAGATATCCAGCAGAGTACCATGTTGCGTGAAGATCTGGATGCGGCTGTTCTCGCGGTCGGCCACCAGCAGGCGGCCCGAAAGGTCAACTGCGATATCGTGGGGCAAGCGGAAGCATCCAGGTTGGCCTCCCGGTGCGCCCCACGAGTTCTGCAGCGCCCCTGTCGCATCGAAGTGATGTATGCGACAGTTCCCGTAGCCATCGGAGATGAAGATGTCGCCATCGGGCGTGATCGCCACACCTGTGGGGCGGTTGAACGGCGTGCCCGCGTGCGTGATGGTTGAGGTGCTCTGGAAGACATCCCACGTGTGATGGTACCCGGTGTCCGAAGGCATCCCCTTCTGTCCGAGGGTCATCATGAGGTCTCCCTCCCTGCTGAACTTGGCCACGAAGTGGTCGCCGTCGTCAGTGCAGAAGATTGCCCCATCGGGTGCAAGCCGGGCACCGTGTGCACGGCGAAAAAGCCCCTCGCCCCAGTGGCGCAGAATCTCTCCGTCCCGGTTGAAGACGAGGACAGGACGGTCACTGCGACTGAGGACGTAGACGTTGTCCTCGGGATCAATGGCGAGGCCTCCGATGTCGACGAAGGACCAGCCCTCGGGTACTCTCGCCCAGTCAGAAACCAGTTCGAAGCTCAGCCTTTCGGAACCGTAGCGCATGTCATTTTCTCCCCTTGATGTGTAGTCCCCAAGTTTCTGCGACCCTCATAGTATCAGAGGCTACGCTGACGTGCCTCATCCGTCCCGCTGTGGCAGCTCCTGTTATACT
>PWUO01000102.1 GCA_003562555.1 Dehalococcoidia bacterium | reverse complement strand
GCAAAGAGAAGATGGCAAGGCTGAGGCCTGCATTCCGGCCGAACGGAACAGTCACCGCCGGTAATTCGTCCGGCATCAATGATGCTGCGGCCGCCGTGGTGATGATGACCCGTGAGAAGGCGAAAGAACTAGGTCTTACTCCGATTGTGAGTATCAAGTCGTTCGCCTCAGGCGGCGTGGACCCCAAGTACATGGGCATCGGGCCAATTCCCGCAATTCGGAAGGCGTTATCCCGCGCCGGCATAACCGTCTCTGATCTCGATGTTGTCGAGTTGAACGAGGCGTTCGCAGCACAGGCAATCGCGTGTGTCCGGGAGCTTGGCTTCGATTGGGACAAGACGAATCCGCATGGAAGTGGCATTTCGCTTGGGCACCCGATCGGGTGTACCGGAGCGCGTCAGGTTGTCACGCTGATGCATGACATGATGCACCGCGGACTGCGCTACGGACTCGTGAGCATGTGTATTGGTGGTGGCCAGGGCATGGCGGCTGTGTTCGAGCGGGAAGTCTGATTAGCCGCCCTTCTTGGAGTAGTCGGGACACCATGTGGCGTGAGGGCGCTCGCGCCTGTGACAGGCGCTGCGCCAGTTCCACTTGCAGCTGTCACAAAGGATCACGTTGACGCCCAGCGCCCGCTTGACGCGGATGCGCAGAAGGTCGAATCGGCCTGGTCCCTTCGCAGTCATAACGACATGTGCTCTGCGCTGATTCCTGCACAGCGGAGCGTGACTGACTCTCGCGTATTATATGTCCTTCGTCAGGTTGGCGAGAAATTCGGCGTTATTCCGTGACTTGGCCATCCGTTGCAGCACGCGCTCCGTCGCCTCTCCAAGGTTCTGTGCGTCGTCGTTCAGCATGCTGACCATGCGACGCAACAGCCAGACCTGTCGCAGTGTCTCCGCGTCGAGCAGGAGTTCTTCCCTGCGGGTGCCGCTGGGGACGATGTTGATGGCGGGGAACATGCGGCGCTCCGACATTTTGCGGTCGAGGTGCAGTTCCATGTTGCCCGTACCCTTGAACTCTTCGTAAATAAGTTCGTCCATCCTGCTGCCGGTGTCCACCAGGCACGTGGCGATGATGGTCAGGCTGCCACCCTGGTCAGTATTCCGGGCGGTTCCAAAGAAGCGCTTCGGTGGATGGAGCGCCGCCGAGTCAATGCCTCCGGAGAGGGTGCGGCCGCTCGCGGGCATCGCGAGGTTATACGCCCTGGTGAGGCGCGTAATGCCATCGAGGAGGACGACCACGTCTTTGCCGAGCTCGACCAGTCGCTTCGAACGTTCAAGCGCCAGTTCTGCGACGCGCGTCTGTGTCTCAACGGGTTCATCGAACGTGGCAGCAATGACCTCGGCGTCGACCGAACGCCGCACGTCGGTCACTTCCTCAGGACGTTCGCCGATGAGGCAGACGATGAGGTGGATATCCGGGTAGTTCGTGGCGATCGCATTAGCGATCTTCTTGAGGAGGACTGTCTTGCCCGCCTTGGGTGGCGAGACGATGAGTCCGCGTTGTCCGCGCCCGATGGGAGCCACGAGATCGATAAGCCGTGTCGAGAGTTCGTCGGGTGTCGTCTCCAGCGTGAGTCTCTTATCAGGGAACAATGGTGTGAGTGAACCGAACGTGGGCCGCTTCTTAGCGGTCTCGGGATCCTGGCCGTTGATGCTCTCGACCCTGAGGAGGCCGTAGTACTTCTCGCCCTCCTTCGGGGGACGTGCCTGTCCGCATACGTGATCGCCGTCGCGCAGGTTGAAGCGGCGGATCTGCGAGTTCGATACATAGACGTCGCTCGAACCTCGAAGGAAGTTCTCCTGGCGTAGGAATCCGTAGCCTTCTCCCATTATCTCCAGGATGCCTTCAAGGAACAGGTTGCCCTGTTGTTCAGCCTGACACTTCAGGATGTGGGCGATGAGTTCACCCTTCTTCAGGGACGAATAGCCCGACATGCCCTGTTCTTTCGCGATCGCCTCGACCTCATCGCGATTCTTACTCTCGAGTTGCGCCATTGTAAGCATGATTATCTCCCGGGTGTATATGATGTGAGGCTATTGCTGTGGCAGTATGCCGGCATTGCCCATTACCTTGTTCCAATCATCGGTGAATCGCCTCACCCCGATGTCAGTCAGCGGATGTGCAACCATCTGCAGCAGGACCCCGTAAGGGACGGTTGCAATGTGAGCGCCAGCCTTAGCGGCAGAGAGACAATGTGCAGTATGCCTGATGCTGGCTGCGATTACCTGGGTGGGAAGATTATAGTAGCTTAGGTAGTCCACGATGTCAACTACCAGGTCCATTCCGTTTTCGCCAATATCATCCAGCCTGCCGACGAATGGGCTCACGAAGGCCGCACCGGACTGTGCGGCAAGAATCGCCTGGTTCAGTGAAAAGCAGAGGGTCATGTTGACCTTGATGCCTTCCTTCGCCAGGACGGACGTTGCCTTCAGTCCCTCAGTCGTCGCGGGAATCTTGACGGCAATGTTTTCGGCCCATGTGACGATCTCATGGGCTTCGTCGACCATTCCGTCGCACTCGAGGCTGAGCACCTCGGTTGAGACTGGACCCGGAACGACCGCGCAGATCTCCTTCACCAGCGCCTTGTAGTCGACCTTCCCCTCCTTGGAAACGAGGCTTGGATTTGTAGTGACACCTGTCACCACCCCGAGTTCGATGCCGTGGCGGATGTGTGCGAGATTAGCGGTATCAAGAAACAGGCGCATGGCAACCTCCTAGGCGATTGGCAGAGTTGGCTGAGTCCCCTCGAGTATCACGGCATCCGCCGCGCGCACGAAGGACAGGAACAGTGGGTGTGGATGGTCCGGCCATGAGCGGAATTCGGGGTGAAACTGACACCCGATCATCCATGCATGGTCTTTGATTTCGACCGCGACAACCGATTCATCGTCTGCTGTCAGTCCTGAGGGCAGAAGGCCCGCTTTCCTCAATTGTGGGCGGTAGTGGTTGTTCAGCTCATGGGAGTGTCGGTGCCGCTCGTAACTGAGGCCGCCTGCGAAGGACTTGGCTGCTCTCGTTCCTGCCACGATCTTGCAGGGGAAGGTGCCGCGTTTCAGGCCTGACGCGTCGCCATCAGCAGTGCGGTCCACCACGGGATGGGTTGTGGACGGCGCAAACTCGGTCGAATGCGCATCATCGAAGCCCGCCACGTTGCGTGCGAATTCGATGATAATCGCATGCATCCCCGTGTCGATTCCGAGCAGAGGGATATCGTGTGTGCGTGCGTACTCTGTCGCCACAACGAGGCCATCGATGCTCGAGTAGTGCGAACTCCCGGGGAGCACGATTCCCTGTACGTTTCGCAATTGTGCGCAGTCACCGCGAACCAGTTCTCTTGAGTCTACCCAGTGGAACACCGGCTCACGGTTGTACGTCAGTGCTGCATGCACAAGCGCCTCTCTGACCGAGTAGTACGCATCCTGAAGCTGTACATGTTCTCCGACGACACCCACGTGTATCGGGTCGCGTGGCTGTTTCAGACGATCCACCAGGGAACGCCATTGCTCGAGGTCCGGACGGGGGTTCGCGAGCCCCAGCCGGCTGCACAGGAAGTCTCCAAGACCAGCCTCTTCCAGCAGGAGGGGTACTTCATATATGGTGTCGCTCGTCTCGAGTGCGACGACTGCCTCACGTTCAACGTCGCAGAAGAGGGATATCTTGTCCCGTATTGAGTCCGAGACCGGGAGGTCGCTTCTGCACAGGATTACGTCGGGTTGAATACCTATTCGCCGTAGCTCGTTCACGCTGTGCTGCGTTGGTTTGGTCTTCAGTTCTCGCGTCGCGCCGATGTAGGGAAGGAATGTCACGTGGACGTAGATCACGTTGTCTCGGCCTTCCTCGTTTCGCATCTGCCGTATCGCTTCGAGAAAGGGCTGTCCCTCGATGTCGCCTACGGTGCCGCCAACCTCGACGATTGCGATCTCCGCCTCGTTCGCGTCAGCCCCTCTCCTTATGAGGCGCTTAATCTCATCAGTAAGCTGGGGTACAACCTGTATCGTACCGCCCAGGTAGTCGCCGCGCCGTTCTTTCTCAAGCAGAGCGTGGTATACCTGCCCTGCGGTAACACTTGAGAATCGCGTGAGTTCCACTCCCACGAATCTCTCGTAGTGACCCAGGTCGAGGTCTGCAGCAGCCCCATCCTTGGTCACAAACAACTCGCCGTGTTGTGCGGGCGACATAATGCCTGGATCAGCATTCAGGTAGGGGTCCAGTTTCTGAGCGCCAACGATGTAGGACCGACTCTTGAGGATTCGGCCAAGAGAAGCGACTGACACGCCCTTGCCAACGGAACTAAGGACGCCGCCAGTGACGAATACGTACTTCGCCATGAGAATACAGAGTCTTACCTGCGGAGCATCACAACACGGAAAGAGTCGCAGTTGCAGGGGAAGAACGCTCTGGAGATTGTATGCACCTCTTCGTTCGACTGTCAAGGGCTGCAGCTAATATAGGAGAGGACGCAGTCATCACGCTCGACTGGTCCGCGACCACTGCGGCGCTCATTCCCGATCGATCATGCCTGCCGTGACGCGTATGCACGCTCGGCGGCGAGCACTGTATGTGCGAGCAGCATAGTGACGGTCATCGGTCCGGCGCCACCGGGCACCGGGGTGATTGCTGCCGCCTTCTGCTGTACGGACTCGAAATCGATATCGCCCACAAGGCGATAGCCCTGTTTGGCTGAAGGGTCATCGACGTAGTTCGAGCCGAAGTCCACCGCGATCACTCCTTCCCTGACCATGTCGGCTGTGATGAAGTTGGCCTGGTTCACTGCGACCACGAGCAGATCGGCCTGACGCGTAAGCTCGGCAAGCCGCGGCGTATCCGGGTGACACAGTGTCACGTTAGCGCCGACGTCCTCTCTCGTGAGCAGTGCCGCCATGGGTTTCCCGACGAGGCTGTCGGTGTTGACTATTACCGCGTGCTTTCGTCTCAGATCGTCATAACCGGTGCGCCTCAGCATCTCCATTATGCCCGCAGGTGTGGCGGGAACAAACGACTCCTGTCCGAGCCACGCGCGCCCCACGCTTTCGGGGTGAAAGCCGTCCACGTCCTTGGCCGGTGCGACCTCGGCGAGAACCAGTTCTTCGTCGATTTGCGAGGGCAGTGGAAGTTGTACGAAGACTCCGTGCACGTCGGTTCGCTGGACCAGTTCACGTAGTTGTCGTAGCAGCCGTTCCTGTGAGCAGTCGGCTGGAAGGTGCTGCATCTCCGCCCGCAAGCCGACTTCGGTGGCAGCCTTCTCCTTGAGACGTACGTAGCTGGCCGAACCGGGGTCATCGCCCACCAGGAATCCCGCCAGGGTCGGCACTACTCCATGAGGCGCCAGGGCCTCGATACGTTCTTTGAGCTCCTGTCTGATTTCCGACGAGAGTTTCCGGCCGTCGAGAATAGTTCCAGGCATCATCGTTCTCCTGTACTGCGTGTTACCGTGCGGAATACCGCTCGGCTGCCAGCACCGTATTGCTCAGAAGCACTGCGGTGGTGACCGGTCCGGTACCCCCAGGAACTGGAGTGATGGCGGCGGCCACTTGCGAGACTTGCTCGAACTCCACATCTCCCACCAGACGAGACTTCTCTGTCTGCGGATCGATAATCTGGTTCACTCCGACGTCGATGATTACGGCACCACTCCGCACCATGTCCGCGGTAATCGTTCCGGCGCGTCCCATCGCCGCCACCACAATGTCTGCCGTCCTCGTGAAGTCGGCCATATTGCGGGTTCCGGTGTGACATACCGTCACGGTCGCATTGGCTCCCGGGTGCTTCTGCATCAGGATACCGGCAAGCGGCTTTCCAACGATATTGCTGCGGCCACAGATGACCACGTGCTTCCCCTCCGGGCTGTGTCCGCTGCGCACCAGCAGTTCCTTCACTCCCTGTGCTGTTGACGGGTAGAACGTCTCCTCTCCCAACAGCAGGCGGCCCGCGCTCACTGGATTTGTGCCATCGACGTCTTTGTCTGGCGCGATTGCGCTCTCGGCCCTTAGAGTATCGAGGTGTCGTGGAAGGGGAAGCTGCAGAATGATGCCATGGAAGCTGTCGTTGTCATTGAGACGCGCAAGCGTCGCCTCCAGTTCATCCTGCGTCACATCCTCCGGCAGACGGATCTCTTCCTCGTGGATGCCGACTGCTTCGCAACCCCGTGCGATGCCCTTGAGGTACGAGGCGGCTGCGGGGTCATTGCCAACCACTACGGCAGCAAGTCCGGGCGTCAAGCCACGGAGACGCGCGATCCTGTCTTTGAGTTCATCCCGTATCGCGGCTGCGATGGCGCGACCATCGATGATTTCCGCTGGCATGCCGACCTCCTCGTCTGTCTATATTGGTGACGGGCCATTTTATCATACCGCCACGTATGAGCCCGGCAGCGACGTTCGGATGTTGGTGTCCAGCGATAATGTCCGCTTAAGTGGTCAGCGAAAGTGTCCTCCCTGTTCGTTTTGGGGCAAACGGTCTGCGCCAGGGATGATCCGGCGCTGGCTTGCGATGAGCCGGTGCTGAATGAGTTGGGGGCACAGTGAGTTGTGCTGACTGCGTGCTGGATGCCCTGAGGGCGGGTGCCTCGAGGGGTGCCGGGGTGGTGTTGAGGCGCATGCCGCCGTGATAGATGGCGATGCTGCCGTTCAGTTGTTCGTGGACCTCGACGCGGACTCTGGCGTAACTCTTCCTGCCGTGAGACGGCAGTATCTGCAGACGGCGTCTCTTGAAGCGCACCACGTTGTCGTTACCTGCGGTGCGTATATGTTTGAGGCAGAGGATGGTGGAGAGGTTGAGGTCAGGGGCAGGAGTGCGGTACGCGCTCCCGACCTCGGCAGCCGGCAGCACGAATCTGGAGTTGTAGCGAGGCAGGAAGCGTCGCAGCACCCGGTTCGCTGCATCGAGGTCTCGCGCATCCGCCAGCCGCAGCTCGCTCACCAGCCGGTCCTGAAACGTACGCCAGAGACGCTCGATGCGCCCCTTGGCCTCGGGTGAGTCGGAAGGGATAGAGACGATGCCAAGCTCATCGAGCGCTCGGCCCATCTGGGTCAGAGACCGTTTCCCCTCAAGCTGGGCGTGAATGGACTCATCCTCTTTCCGCGGTGATACGAAGATGGTGTGTCTGTCGTGGTACAGCGCCAGCGGGATCCCCTTCGTTCTCACTATCTGCCGCAGCATGGTGAAGTACCCTTGGAGATCCTCTTGGCGACGAAAGACCGCGTAGGGTACTTGATTCGTGGCGTCATCGATGGCACCCACCAGGCACAGCCGCGGACCTCGCTCCCCGAGCCAGGCATGTGGGCTGCCGTCTATCTGCAGCAGCATCCCTTCTTGCGGCTTCCTCTCCCGCCTGCGGCGATGCTTCGGCGCCCTGCGCCGCTGCGGGCTTCTTATCCCCGCACCAAGCAGTATCCTGCGCACCGTCGACCGCGACAGTCGGATCCCCTCTTCTTCCTCAAGCAGTTCCGTCAGGTGCTGCTGATTCACCCCAGCGTATCGCTGCTTCGCCAACGCCACCACTCGCTCTGCGGTCCTCGCATCCAGCGCATTCGAGGACGGTCGCCCACGGTTGCCGTGCGCCAGGCCTCCCGCTCCCTCCTCCCGGTACGCTGCCCGCAGCCGCCGCACCTGACGCAGTGATAATGCCATCAACTCCGCCGCCTCGCTCATACTCAGTCTCCCTCCCTCTACTTCGTTCAGTATCCGTAGTCGCCTCTGCTCTACGCGGTTCAATGTCAGCATCTCCTCCATGAGGACATTTTCGCTGAACAGTTAAGGGAGGACAGAATCGTAGAACATCCACAGGCAGCGACGTTCGGATTGCATAATCGAAATGCCCATGTTACAGTCACGGATTGGACTAGACTGGCACATACGCGTGCTGTCTTAGGCGTGTTATTCGCTTCCAAATCTACGTTTC
>PWUO01000143.1 GCA_003562555.1 Dehalococcoidia bacterium | reverse complement strand
AGGCTGAGTGCGGCGTCCTTTACATAGATAAAGCGCAAACGCAGTTCCTCGTTCACTTTGATAACGTAAGGATTTCCCCTGGCGCATTCTTCGATGACGAGCGACGTGTAGGCGCTCCATCCCGATCCAGGCACACGTCCGGGACCGAGTATCGACAGGAACCTGACGCCGCGGAAGTTCACGCCGTATCGCCGGTGATAGTACTCGCCAAGCCGTTCGCTGCAGACCTTCGTCACGCCGTAAAGCATCTCGGGAAACTGCGGATGATCGTTCGGCACAGGCTCCGGCAACTCGCTGGCGAAGGTGGCGGTGGTGCTTGAGTAAACGACTGTTCTCAAGTCGAGCAGCCTTGCGGCCTCAAGCACACGCATGGTGCCATTGACGTTGATGTCCCACGATGCGGCATGATTCTGCTCGCTGTTCGGTGGCATCAGAGCGGCGATGTGATAGATGGTGTCCGGGTGGGAGTGTGAGACGGCGTCCATGACCTCCGCCCAGTTGCTGAGGTTGGCGCGCACCAGGGTCACACGGTCGCGGATATCGGCTGGCAGTTTCTCCGGAGGCACGACGTCCAGAATGTCGACCTGCTCGCCACGGGCGAGCAGGAGACGGGCAAGCTGACGTCCGACCATGCCGGCTCCGCCAGTGATCAAGCTTCTGCTCATTGTGCTACTCCTCATTCAGCCCGGTCTTGCTTCCGGTCCAGGCCTCAACAACCTCGCGAAGACGAAACGTCGCGTGAAAGGCTGTCTCCGACATGTGATTGTACCTGAAGAGACTGTTCACGTGTCCGCCTGCAGTCGCATGCGGACTGGATCATCCAAGTCCGAAAACCCGTGGCGCAGGGCCAATATCCTGTGCCACGGGGACAGTGCACCATCTTCCTGGATTGGCGGTGCACAAGTGTTACTTCGTGAGTTCCTTGAGCTTGTCCTCGGAGATGAGACCTTCATCGAAAGCGATCTCAGCTGCCCAGCGCGCGGCTTTGCCGCATACTTCGGGGCACACCGTATCGTGGCCGCCTGCATCGTCGAACTTCTTCATCTCATCGGGGTCAGGCAGGAAGTAAGGACGACCGAACAGCTTCGTCTGCATCTCGCGGCAGATCACGCTGCCGTACTCGTCCATGAACTTGCGGTGCAGCTTGCGCGCGGTGGCGAAACTGACGAATCTGAGCTTCTCAGGGTCCGCGAAGTTGCTCCTCTCGCGTCCGCGGAGCCCACTGAGAAAGATGATGCCGCCAACATACGCGCCGCAGCCGGCATCGCCCATGGTTGCGCCGCCTCCGGCGTAACCGCTCATCGCCTTGAAGACATCATCGTTGGGCATGTCGAACGCGTCCTGCAACGCACCGAGCACGCACTGCCCGCAACCGCGGTACGTTCGCTCGTACTCGTAGCCAAGATCATAGGCCTTCTGCATGACCTGTTCTTTCGCCTGATCATCCATCTGTCAGTTCCTCCTTCTCCTTTGGTACGTTCCCCTTGTCGTGTGGCGAGGCCGCGATACAGCTAGAACACCGGCCCCGTGCGCCACATCTCGAGTACCTCGCGGTATCTCGGTGCGAGCTCGACCTTCGATGGCTTTCCCGAGGCCACTGCCAGGATCTCATCCAGTAGACGCTTGCCGACTTCCTCGACAGACTCTTCGCCGTCAATGATAGTGCCCGCGTACACGTCGAAGTAATCGATCTCACTCTTGACGTGTGGGCTGCTCACTATCTTGATGACCGGCAGTATCGGCAGGTTGCCGAGTGAAGACGCAGGCATGCCGCGGAAACGTGACGGCAACCCGCCGCCGTAGCCGAAGGTCATTACCTGCGTTCCTGATGCGGCGAGCCCCAGCGCCATCTGGGGTGTGTTTGCGGAGCCGTCCATGAAGTACAGTCCACTGCCGGGCAGTCTTTCGCCCCACATCAGTACATCCTGGAGCGGCCTGCTGCCACTCTTGGCGATGGCGCCCAGCGACTTCTCCTCGATGGACGTCAGTCCTCCCTTGATGTTGCCCGGGGTCGGCTCCGAGCCGAGGATATCCACACCCGCGTCCGAGATACGCTTGTCCATGCGGGCGACTGCGTCCAGGACTTTCTGTGCGACCTCAGGCGTTGCCGCCCTCCGGGCCACGATATGCTCTGCACCGATCAGTTCCGCCGTTTCCGAGAACACGGCTGCGCCGCCGGCATCGACTATCCGGTCCACGGCCCAACCGGCCACCGGGTTGCAGCCGAGGGCCGACGTGGTGTCGGATCCCCCACACTTGACTGCGAGCTTGAGCATGTCGAGCCCGAATGGCTCACGCTGCAGGAGGGCCGCATCCGATTTCATCTGCCGGGCGAACCTCGTTCCCTTTGAGATCACCGTGTCATAGTCACCCTCTCGTTCGATGGTCAGCACCTCAACCGGTTTGCCGCTGGTGGAGATGTCCGCCGCGAGGTCCACTGCCGATATCGAGTCGCAGCCGATGCCGAGCACGATTGCTGCAGCCACGTTCGGGTTCTGCCCCAGGCCGGTGAGCACCTGGCGCGCAGCCTCATTGTCCGGGCCGACGTGGACGCACGGCTGGTTATGCAGCAGCGGGTGAATACCTGAGCCGGCGTCATCTGCGATGCGGCAGGCCATCTCGTTGGCGCATCGTCCGGCGGGGATGAGCGCAACCAGGTTGCGAACGCCCACTGTGCCATCGGGTCGCCGGTATCCCAGGAATTCCATGCGGCACCTCCGTCGTTCGAGTCGTCTGCTCTCTCGCTATTCTCCTGCCCAGCCCATGTAGGCACCCTTGGTCGCCGATGTCGCGAGCTGTGTGTAGGCGCCCAGGACGCCGCTGGTGTAGCGTGGCTGCCAGGCTGGCTTACATGCCTGTCGCTCGGCGAGCACCTTGTCGATCTCCTCGGGAGACTTGGCCTCGCCGTTGATGCCCACGATGTTGAGCGCGCGGCGCGAGAGGCTTATCTCAATGATGTCGTTGCTCTCAACCAGGCCGATAGGTCCGCCGCCGGCGGCCTCGGGCGACACGTGTCCGATGACTGGGCCTGCAGTGGCGCCCGAGAACCTACCGTCGGTCACGAGCGCGATCGACTTGCGGTACTTCTCGATGCCCACTATGGCCGCGGAGGTCAGGAACAGCTCCGGCATACCGCAGCTTCTTGGGCCCTCGTTGCGCACGATTGCCACGTCACCCGGTTCAAGCTTCAAGCCTGTAACGGCCGCGAAGCATTCCTCCTCGGAATCGAACACGACCGCCCTGCCTGTGTGCTCGTACATCGCGGGATCACAGGCGCTGTACTTGAACACTGAACCCTCCGGTGCGAGGCTGCCCTTAAGTATGGCAACCGAGCCCTTGTGGCTCTTCGGATCGTCCGGGGTACGAACGACGTCTGTGACCTGCAGTCGGCGCGAGCCGTCGACTGTCGAGTAGTTGCCGAGGTAGCCCTCTCCCATGCGGAAGAAGTCGGTCTTCTTCACGTTCTCGAGGTTCTCCCTGACGGTGAGACCGGTGACAGTCAGTGCGTCCATGTCGAGCAGTCCGGAATCCGCCAGCAGCATGATGATGCGCTGGACGCCACCCGCGAACCAGAACTGGCGCGATGCGTATTCTCCCGCCGTGTGGAGGTTGGTGAGGTACGGCGTCTGCTGGCCGAGCGTGTCGAACATAGTGACATCGAACGCCACACCCGCAGCGTGGGCGATGGCGGGAAGATGCAGCAGGCCGTTCGTGGAACCGCCCGTCGCTTGGTGGATGACCACTGCGTTGCGGAACGCGCCCTCCGTGAGGATGTCCTCCGCCTTGATGCCGCGGTTGAGCAGGTTCATGACCATGTGGCCCGCGTTCCGAGCGTTGTTCATCACGTAGCGCTGGGTTGCGGGGGCCAATGCGGCGGTCGGTGGCGCCATGCCAAGGGCCTCACTCATGACCTGCATCGTGGATGCGGTGCCCATGAACTGGCACGCGCCATCGCACGGCAGCGTGTGGTCCTGGACGAAGGCGAACTCCTCGCTCGTCATCATCTTGGCCTGCACCTGACCGTGTCCCTTGCCCACGTCACCTTCCATCATGTAGCACGGACCGGGCTCGTTCGAGCCGCCGGGGACAACTACCACGGGCATGAGCTTGCTCAGCCGGGCCGACGCCACGAGGCAGCCGGGCAGTCCCTTATCGCAGCTCGACATCAGGATTGCGCCATCCATCATGTGCGTGTTCGCATAGATTTCAATCATGCTGGCGATGAACTCGCGCGAGGCGAGTGGGTAGTTCATCCCGTCATGCCCCTGCGCGATGCCGTCGCAGACGTCGGAGGTGGTGTACTTGAATCCCGTGCCGCCCGCCAGGGCCACGCCCATTCGCGCTTCCTGGATGAGCTTGTCCAAATGGTAGCTGCCCGGGTGCGCTTCACCGGCCGTGGAGTGCAACAGGATGTGTGCTTTGGCCAGATCTGATCTCATGAATCCGCCCGGTGCGTACAGTGACGGCACCTGCGGGGAGCATTTCTGCAGAAACTCGCTCCTCTTCTCCATTCTCGTCGCCTCCCTTTCCCGTTCGGTTGTCATGCGTAGCCAGTGTCGATCTCGCTGCTAGATGATCATACGGAAGTGGATGTCGAACTCCCTGTGGCCGAGAGCCTCGGCCTTGGACAGTTCGCCATTGGCGACCGCGACGATCTTGTCGAAGATCTCCTGACCCACGGACTCCAGTGTGCCCTCGCCGTCGACGATAACGCCTGCGTTCACATCGATATTCGGCTTCATCTTGTTGTAGAGCACACTGTTGGTGGACACCTTGATGACCGGCGCGATGTTGGCGCCGACGGGTGTGCCGCGACCCGTGGTGAAAACGATAAGGTGGCAACCGCCTGCCAGCAGTCCGGTGTTGTTCATCACGTCGGCCGCAGTTGCGTCCATGATGACGCACCCCTTTCTGGTGGGATGCTCTGCGTATTTCACCACCTGTGTGATGGTCGTGTTGCCACCCTTGCGGATGCAGCCGAGCGACTTCTCCTCGATGCTGCTCAGGCCACCCTCGATGTTGCCCGGAGATGGCTGAGTGCCCCGAATGTCCACGCCGCCGGACATGGCGGTCTTCTCGGCGTTGGCGATAGCATCGTAGATGTCCTTCGCCACCTGTTCGTCCAGCGCGCGGCGCGCCAGCACGTTCTCACAGCCGAGCATCTCGGTGGTCTCGGAAAAGATGGCCGTGCCACCCTCCTCGATCAGCTTGTCCGCGGCGATGCCAAGCGCAGGGTTCGCAGTCAGTCCGGAGAATGCGTCTGAGCCGCCGCACTCGCAGCCAAGTATGAGCTCGGATAGGGGGATAGGTTCCTTCTGGAGCTTGTTGGCCTCGTCGACCATCTTCTGGGCGATGCCGATACCTTTCTCGACGCATCCGGGGGTGCCGCCATCCTCCTGAACGCTGACCACTGCGTACGGCTGGCCCATCTCGTCGAGATAGGGCATCAGCACCTCGGGGGTAATGACCTCGCAGCCATTCTCCACCAGCAGCACGCTGGCGACGTTGCCGTGGCCACAGATGCCAACCATCGTCCGAATTACCTGTTCCTTATCTTCACCAACGTGCCCACAACCTGCGCCGTGTATTGCGTACACGGTACCCGGAACTTTCTCACTTATCATGCGTGCTTCCTCGGAGGAGCACACCACCGTTGGAAATACGAGCACATGATTGCGAATGCCGACCTTGCCTGTCTTCCTGCGGTATCCCATGAATTCCATCGTTATTTGTCCCCCCTTCCTTTCTGGCTTTCCATGTTGTGCACGTGAACGTGCTGGCCGGCCTTGATGGGCTCGATGGCCAGTCCGATGGCCTCGCCGTACTTCACGACGGGCTCGTGCAGGGCGATGTCGGCCAGCGCGAACTTGTGGCCGAACGGAATGTCCTGGGCCAGCATGGTACTGACCTCGGTTCCTTCCAGCGAGACGGTCACATTGTCGCCAGCCTTCAGGTCCTGGAACGCGGTTGCCACGTTGTCCTTGGTATCTATGAGTATCGCCTTGGGTTTCATGCCTCTCGTACCTCCAGTCCGTCTATCTATATGAGCGTTCACACTGTTTCCGGACGGCCGTCGCTGAAAACGAGTGTGAAGAACTGTTCGCGTAACAGATCTGCGCGGTGGGGGCAGCCTGGTGGCTGCATGTGATCCCGTGGAACCGTTTGAAACTCAGTCAAGATCGCGCATCCGGGTGGTTCAATGGAAGATCGTGCGGGTGCGCTATTGTAGCCTATTACGAGCGAACGGTGTCAACATAGCGCATTCACTCATCCAAAATGTTACCGGGGCCGCATGGTTCGCCCGGCCAGGACTGTTGCTGAGGAGGCCTATGCGAGGACGCTGCCTTACTGGCGCGTGAAATGCAAGGCTGTCAACGGGGACATACACGTTCCCGTTCCTGTTACAATGCGAAACCCATCGTACTTCAGGAGGACCGAATGAGTGAAGTGGCCTCGGTGCGCAAACCGCGCTTCTTCTACGGCAACTGGCTGGTGCTGGTTACGTTTATCTTCCTGTTTCTCGCAATCGGCTGTGGTTCGTTCGCATTCAGCCTCTTCGTGACTCCGCTGCAGCAGGCACTTGGCTGGGGCCGCGGACAGATAATGGCCGGCTTCACCATATTCTTCCTGACAATGGGGCTGGTTTCGCCTCTGGTCGGACGGTTCGTCGACCGGTACGGCGCACGACCCGTGATTCCTGCCGGAGCGATAGTGATGGGGCTTGGTTTCGTCGTGGTAAGTCGCATGAGCGACCTCTATCTTTTCTACCTGGGATACGTACTTGTGGGAGCTGGCGCGGCCGGGTTTGGCCAGGTGCCCTGCAGTGCGGTGATCTCCCACTGGTTTAAGAAGCGCCGTGGGACGGCAATAGGGCTTATGGCGGCTGGCGTGGGCGCCGGTGGTGTACTCGCCCCGCTCATAAGCACTATCATCGCAGACCATGGCTGGCGGGCTGCCTACATGGCGATGGCCATTCTCATCTGGGCGGTGGTCATCCCGCTTGGAGCCTTTGTGGTGCGTACGCGGCCGGCCGAGAAGGGCCTGTATCCCGACGGTGAGCCGATACCTCCCGGTAATTTCGGAGTGCCGCCTGAGGCCGTGCATGGCGTGTCGCTGCGCGACGCGGCGCGCTCACGGACGTTCTGGCTCATTGTGATCTCTTTCTTCGCTGGATGCTTCTCCAGCATGGGACTGGTGCAGGCGCCGGTGCCCTTCCTGCAGGATATAGGCTTCCCCATTCAGACGGCGGCCTCAGCCCTGAGCGCTGTCGGAATCGGCAGTGCACTGGGGAAGATCGTGTTTGGATGGTTATGCGATAAGATGCAGCCGAACAAGGCGTGGGCACTGGGTCAGGCGATGATGATGGGCTCGATTGTGATCCTGCTCGGCGTCAATTCCCAATCATCGATAGCCCTGATCTGGGCGTACGCGCTGCTGGCGGGATTTGGCATGGGGGCGTGGCTACCGACACTTTCCATACTTGCCAGCAGGAACTTCGGATTGACGTTCTACGGCGCTATCTTCGGGGCGCTCAACCTCGCACAGAGCACTGGAACGGCAACGGGACCGTTCTTCGCCGGATTGATGTACGATGCCACAGGGACATACTACTGGACATTCATCACGTTCGGGCTGATGTTCCTCATAGGTATTCCGGCCATCCTTCTGGTGAAGAAGCCTTCTTTGTCCTAGGATACGCTCGCGCATGCCCCGGGGCATAGGGAATACGTGCGGCTCGACCTGTGTGGAGGCGGGGTTTGGGTCATAGAAGGCACCCCTTTGCTGCTCTCCGTGGCTGCGCGTATGCGTAAGCCATCCGTCCACATTGTGCGCAGCGTAGCCACTGAGACTGACTTGTTTCGTTGACGGGAACACTATGATCGCCTATGATAATCGTATAGGATTATAACTGCTGCCCAAACCACGCT
>PWUO01000311.1 GCA_003562555.1 Dehalococcoidia bacterium | reverse complement strand
TTACTCGTTGGTCTTGCGTGTTGAGAACCTTGCTCACTGTGAGCCTCTCCGAATCTATCCTATGCAATCCGGAATGGAACTGTCAACGGTCACACCCCCTGAGCAGCGTCCTGCCCACGATTGCACCATCGTACCGCGCGCCGTGTCAGAAAGAGGGTGAATCAGCCTCGAACACCTGATACCATTCCTGCTGAAGTGCCCCACCCGACGTTTCCCCATTTTGGCGCTGCTTACAACTCATGAACCTCACCGCTTATCTGAGGGCAAACAGGGTTTCACACGAGTTCGTGGAGAAGAGCTCGACGCATCACGCCTCAGATGCATCTCGAGCCACCGGCATTCCGCTTGTACAGATCGCCAAGTCGATTGTGTTCACCGGGGAAAGCCAATCACTCCTGATGGCTGTGGTACGTGCCGATCACATGGTGAGCAGACACAAACTAGAAGCCTGCTCAGGCCTTCGCCGAATCGAGGTTGCCTCCGACGCCGTAGCGGAAAAGGCGACCGGTTATCCCACCGGGGGCATCCCACCGCTGGGTCACCGCAGAAGACTGCCAGTGTACGTCGATACCAGAATCGCGACGATGGACTTCGTGTGGTGCGGCGGAGGTACGAGGACCAGACTGATACGGCTTGCCACATCTGACCTGCTAAGGCTTTCAACAGCCACAGTGTGTGATATCGCAGTTTCGGACTGAATAGCACACCCCACACTACAGATCAGCGAACACCTGCGGGGCCTGTTCCTTCATGATTCGGCGCAATTGGAGCGCCACCTCTCTGATCTCAGGAAGTGCACGCGGCGACACGCGTAGCGCTATGATGTGTCGCAGTTCCCGGAAGTTCCACGTACAGATTATGTCGGTGTAGCACGCGTTAGGCAGTACGTATCGGGCAACCTCGGGTTTCAGTCCCCTCTTGAGCAACTCGCGGTAGGCCTCCCATGCGTTGCGCATGGCCCGGCGGTAGATGTCGTCAGCATCATCGTGTGCCCGCAGTTCAGGAGGGAAGACGTATGACTCCTCGTGTTCGCGTACGTATCTCTGACTGCGCTGACTGTAACTGGCTAATCGATGACGCACAAGCTCATGCGTCATGGCCCGGCTTCCACGTATGCTGAAGGTGGCGCACGCGTGCTCGATCATCGACTCATGGCCGATGTTAATCCAGGACTGAATGCGATCAGGAACCGTTCCCGTCTTCTCCTGGGTGTTCCAGCACAGCCGTCCAGCCGACTCAATCAGGCGCTCCGCATCAGGAGTGATGGCCAGCAACTTCACCTCAACGTCGTACGAATCTGACATGCATGACCTCCTGTTGCAGCAGCACCCTGCTCGTGATTCAGATGGAGAATACGCAATTATACAGAGAGACGGGCGGCTTCTGCCGCCCGTCTGTAAGCAAGTCGATCAGTTGCACGTGAGACTGCTAGTCAGTCAGCTTCTCACGTTCGTCGATTCCCGCCAGCTTGCGAGCCATCTTCTTCTTGCTCTCCATCTGTGACTGGCGCTCAATCATCACCTTCTGAGCCTGCGGCGATCCGGCGCCGTGCATAGACTCGGTACGATAACTTGGAGCACTGAGCCCGAACGTCATGCTGTTGATGAGTGAGAGCATTCGGAGACGTTCCTCAGCCGACACGTTATTGGCGCCCTTGAAATACTTCTCAACGTATTTTCCAATTTCGGGGCTTCGGAGGTCGCACTCGGACGGTATCGTCACCAGTGCACCGCCCGCAAGATCCTCCGCGATACGGCACAGTTCGTACGGATACCTGGTGACATTCATTTTGCACACATTGGCAAGCAGGATGTCGGGCAGGAAATTGCCGGCCTTCGTCTTTGTGCCCTGCGTTGAGGCCGCGAGTCCACACGCATGCAGTGTCTCGATAAGATGATTCATCTCGGCGATCTTGTCACGAACGTGAGAGGCCTTGGCCACGTTACTGTAATCGGTCATCGTTGCAGTGGCTCCGACAAGCACGTCTCCGATTCCCGGCTTGCAGCCTCCGTAGCTCTGCCGGTGGTAGCTCGCGAACCTCTCCACCACCATGCCCGAGAAATCAACCTCGCCGCACATGAACACCCTTTCCCACGGCACGAACACGTCGTCGAGAACGGTCAGCGCCTCCTGCCCACCGAACTGGCAATTGCCAACGTCGATGTCACCTTCCTCCAGTTTCCGCTTGTCACAGGATTGCCGTCCGTAGATGAAATGAATGCCCGGAGAATCGGATTGAATTGCACAACACACGGAGTAATCCTCGTCACCGGGACGCATGGTGAGCGTGGGCATAATCAGCATCTCGTGAGAATTGACACTACCCGTCTGATGCGCCTTTGCGCCCCGAATGACAATGCCGTCAGCCCTGCGCTCCACGACGTGAACAAACATGTCAGGATCGGGCTGCTCGCTGGGGCGCAACGCCCGATCTCCTTTCACGTCGGTCATCGCGCCTTGAACACACAGGTCATTCTGTTGAATGTACTTCAGCCATTCCCTGAAGCGCTTGTGGTACTCGGTCCCGTGTGTTTCGTCGATCTCGAACGTGGTGTTATACATAGCGTTGATCGCGTCCATACCGACGCAACGCTGGAAGCAGCATCCGGTCCGCTGCCCCATTATGCGCTGTAACTTGACCTTCTTCACAAGATCGTCGACGCTCATGAAGAGCGATGTGAAACGGTTGATCTTCTCACCGGTCAGCGAGGATGTGGTTGTCGCCAGATCCTCATATTCGGGCTCGTGTGCCATTTTGTACGTCAGTGCAATGGAGTTGATGGACGGCCGTATCACGGGATGGTCCACGAAATTCTCTATCCTCTCGCCAAACAGCCATACATCTGATTTCAACTCGCGAAGGCTGTCGATATACTGCTGCGCAGTCTTCAATGCCATGAGTCCGGTTCCTCCTTGTGAGCAAGTCGCTCTGGTACGCATTATATTCGCTAACGTAGTCAGCGGCAAAGGCCTGTGAAAGAACGTCACGCATGCTTCCGTCCGCAGGCCCGGAGGACATCACGATCCGTTGCCACCTCGCGTGTCTTCTTTGAACGACACCCACATCTATACTACAATCGTATCTGCCTGCGCGGCTGGAGACCAATTCATGAAGTACGAGAAGCTCGAACGTATGTACCGTCGCTACCTTGAGATCGAGCAGTTGATGAGTCAGCCGGAATTCGCAACAAACTCCGCCAGCCTGCAATCGCTCGGCAAGGAACACGCGTCGCTCCAACCAGCAGCCACCGCGTACGCAACGTATCTGGAGGCTGAACAGGAGCTCGCGGACGTGCAGACTCTGCTGAACGAGACGACTGACTCGGACCTCCGGCATGTCGCCAAGGAGGAATTGCTGTCCCTGGAGCAGCGACGTGATCAGCTTGCCGAGTCGCTCACAGCCTTCATGGTTGAAACCGATCCCAATGATGAAAAGAATGTGATCGTAGAGATTCGCGCCGGCACCGGTGGAGAAGAGGCGTCGCTGTTTGCAGCCGACCTTTTCCGAATGTACAACCGCTACGCGCAGCGCCAGAACTGGAATGTCGAGGTGATCGACAGCACCATGAGCGGCGCCAAGGGCTTCAAGGAGATTGTCTTCGAGATCCGGGGTCATGGTGCCTACAGCCGTCTCAAGTACGAGCGCGGCGTGCATCGAGTACAGCGCGTCCCGTCAACCGAGGCGTCGGGTCGGATTCACACCTCCGCGGCAACCGTGGCCATTCTCCCCGAGGTCGAGGATGTCGAGATCGACATCAATCCCGATGAAATTCGCACGGATATCTTCCACTCAGGCGGCGCGGGCGGTCAAAATGTGAACAAGGTAGCCACTGCAGTGCGCCTTACGCACCTGCCTACGGGCGTCGTTGCCATCTGCCAGGATGAACGTTCCCAGTTAAAGAACCGGTTGAAGGCGATGGCCGTCCTCCGTGCGAGGCTGTTCGATGCCAAGAACAGGGAGCAATCCGACCGCATCGAGCAGGACAGGCGCAGCCAGGTCGGTTCAGGCGATCGCTCCGAGAAGATGCGAACGTACAACTTTCCGCAGGACCGCATCACAGACCATCGGATTGGACAGAGCTTCCACAACATCGAGCGCGTACTGGACGGCGAATTGGACGAACTCATTGATGCACTCAACGCAGCCGCGTTACAGCAAGCTGGCTCGACCTCGTAGCATACAGGCGTCCTTGCAGTATTGTGCACACGCGCTGTCGCAAGCCGGCATCGAATCGGCCCATCAGGAGGCAAGCCTGCTGCTGCAGCATGTCACCGACCAGTCACTGACCACACTGCTATGCAATCTGCAACTCCCTCTGTCGCCCGTTGAGTCGGCTCTTCTGGACACCTACCTCGCGCGCAGACTGCAGCGGGAGCCACTTCAGTACATACTGGGGCACGCGATATTCCGCGGACGCCGGTTCTCCGTTGATGCACGAGTACTCATACCGCGTCCAGAAACAGAACTGCTCGTTGAGTGTGTCCACAGACTCTCAGCTCAATCCATTTGCGGATGCGACCCGTTGCACCTCATTGACGTGGGTACCGGCAGTGGTGTCATTGCGGTCACGCGCGCGTGCGAGATTGCCGGCTCGAGGACACTCGCACTCGACATCTCCCGGGAAGCACTGCGCGTCGCACAGGAGAACGCCAGACGCCATGCCGTGACACATCAGGTTGCGTTTGCGCAAGGCGATCTCGTCTCAATGATCGGCATCACCACCGACGCCGTAATCGCGAATCTGCCCTATGTGCGCACCGACGACCGGAGTCTCCTCGCACCTGAGATTGCGAATCACGAGCCATGGCATGCGCTTGATGGTGGCACAGACGGACTTTCAGTGGTGCGCCGTCTATGTGAGGAGGCTCCTCGTGTGCTGAAACCAGGTGGATACCTGCTTCTTGAGGTCGGAGCTGCTCAGGCGGAGGATGTCATGCGCACCCTTTGGCGGGCTGAGCGATGGGAACACGTGAAGTCGGAAGCTGACCTGTCCGGCATACAGAGGGTGATCACTGCCCGCCTGGTTGCATCTCCCGACTGACGACCACGCGCGTCACTACACCGACCGGCAATCACTGGTCAACTACGCAGTGGAGACGCTGGATATCCGTCGCTTTACCCACGCTCTCGTCGATCGACACGAGAACCGCGTTGAACTCGACCGGACCCCTGCCGACCGCGAGGCGGCTGGGAATCTGCGTCAGGAACCTCTGGATCACCGATTCAGGGTCATCTCCAATGACGGAGTCAAACGGGCCGGTCATGCCAATATCGGAGACATACGCAGTCCCCGCCGGAAGTAATCGCACGTCGATTGTCCCAACGTGCGTGTGCGTACCAAGAACTGCGGCGACCCTGCCGTCGAGATATCTGCCAAGCGCCACCTTCTCAGAAGTGGCCTCCGCGTGAAAGTCAACCACGATTGCACGTGTACCGTCAGGAACCTTGGACAGCAGCGTATCCATCGTGCGGAACGGGCAGTCATAACTGGCCATAAAGGTTCGGCCGATCAGGTTCACCACCAGCAATCCGTTCCTGAGGTACCATCCTCTGCCGGGAGCTGCTGGTGGATAGTTCAGCGGTCGGATGATGGGCTGGTCATCGTCAAGCAGCTCGAGTATCTCCCGGTGATGCCATACGTGATTCCCGCTGGTGACGACATCGACTCCGGCATCGTAGAGCTCGTTGAGTGTGCTGACAGTGATGCCAAGACCACCCGCGACGTTCTCACCGTTGGCTATAATGAGATCGACCGCATGCTCCTGGCGTAGCTGGGGCAGGACGATGCCCAACGCACGCCTGCCCGGCTTTCCAATCACGTCACCAATGCCAAGTATCCTCACTGGAGCTTTGAACAACCTCTACTTGGCATAGTCGACTGCTGTAGTCTGGCGAGCGACTACGACGCGTATCTGGCCCGGATAGGTGAGGCACTCCTCGATACGTTTCGAAATATCGCGCGCAAGGCGCACAGCGCCCAGATCGTCGGTCTCCTCGGGCTTGACCAGCACACGTACCTCACGGCCGGCCTGGATTGCGTACGCCTTCTCGACGCCAGTGAATCCGGTGGCTATCTCCTCAAGCTCGCGAACGCGCTTAAGGTACTGCTCCAGGGATTCTCTGCGGGCGCCAGGCCGTGAGCCACTGATGGCATCGGCCGCTGCAACGATGAAACCGAGCGTGCTGGTAGTGAGGACTTCCCCATGATGTTCACTGACGGCCTGGGCGATCTCCTCTGACTTGTCCCATTGCCGAACGAGGTTTGCGCCGATAAGCGCATGAGAGCCCTCGACCTCGAAATCGACAGCCTTGCCGATATCGTGCAGAAGGCCAGCCCTTCGGGCGACCGAGGCCTCGGCGCCGATTTCATCGGCAATCATGCCGGACAGGTGGGCAACCTCGAGGCTGTGTTGCATTACGTTCTGACCGTAGCTGGTGCGATACTTCAACTGGCCAATCAGCTTCACCAGTTCAGGGTGCACACCGGGGACAGACGCCTCGAAACACGCGTTCTCGCCCTCCACCTTGATGGTCGCCTCCACTTCAGCTTTCGCCTTGTCGACCACTTCCTCAATCCGAGCGGGATGAATACGTCCATCCAGTATGAGCTTGCTGAGCGCCACCCTTGCGACCTCACGGCGAACAGGTGCGAAACTCGAGATAGTGACCATCTCGGGCGTGTCATCGATAATCAGGTCGACTCCGGTGGCCTGCTCGAGGGCCCGGATGTTCCTGCCCTCGCGACCAATGAGCCGCCCCTTCATCTCGTCGGACGGAAGCGGCACGGTCGAGACGGTGGTCTCGGAGACGACATCCGCGGTGCAACGCTGAATGGCAGTGGCCAGGATGTATTGGGCAGAACGCTCGGCGTCCTCCTTGACCTGGGACTCCCAGATCCGGACCTGTCGTGCGGCCTCTTCCTTGACTTCGTCCTCAAGAGCCGCAAGCAACAGTCGACGTGCCTCGTCAGTAGTCACGCCGGAGACTTGCTCCAGCTTCTGAATCTCCTGACGCTTGAGGTCGTCGATCTCGTCGCGCGTCTGCTGAAGTTCCCTTCCACGATCGTCCAGTTCCTTCTCGCGACGGCCCATGGCGGCGAGCTTTCGCTCGATCGCCGCCTCCTTCTGATCGAGGCGGTTTTCCAGACGCTGCAGTTGCAGTCGATGTTCTTTGTTCTCGGCTTCAGCGGCGTTGCGTACCTTGCGAGCCTCCTCGCGGGCATCGCGAAGAAGCTCGCGATGCCTGGTGGTCGCTTCAGTAAGTAGGCGCTCGGCCTCCTTTCGCGTGCCAAGAATCTGTTGATTCGCAACAAGTTGTCGAACGTAATAGCCAACGAGCCCGCCCAACAGCAGGGAGAGCCCGACCAATATATATATGTAGTCCATTTTCCCTTCTCATCGGAATATCCTGACGGGACGACCCCATGTTGACCGAATATTACGACCTTTGCGTACGCACAGTCAACAGACGGGTCGATGCGGGACGCGCGAATAGGTTTGAGGAGGATGCAAGAAAGGCAAAAGAAAGCACCTTAACTGCTGAATAGTGGAAGGAAGGAATTGGTTCTTTGATTGATCAACGATGGATACGTGTACCCATCGACCGACCTAGGAATCCGGAGTGTTACCTCCGAAACTCCCTGAAAGGAGGTGATTCAGCCACACGTTCCCGTACGGCTGCCTTGTTACGACTTCGTCACAGTCACCAGCTCCACCCTCGGCAACTGCCTCCCAATAAAGGGTTGGCCCATCGACTTCAGGTGTTTCCGGCTTCCATGGCGTGACGGGCGGTGTGTACAAGGCCCGAGAACGTATTCACCGCAGTATAGCTGACCTGCGGTTACTAGCAGCTCCGACTTCATGCAGGCGATTGCAGCCTGCAATCCGAACTGAGGATGGTTTTAAGGGATTCGCTCCGGATTGCTCCGTGGCAGCCCTCTGTGCCCACCCATTGTAGCGTGTGTGTAGCCCAGGGC
>PWUO01000221.1 GCA_003562555.1 Dehalococcoidia bacterium | reverse complement strand
GTTGCGAGGACTTTCGCGCCCGCGACCGTCGGGGAACCGACGTGAGTGGCATCTCCGTCCGAGACGAGCAGCACCCTGTCAAGCTCTACGGTCTCACCGTCTGACACGGACAGGTTGTCGACATCGAGCGTCTGACGGGGAGAGACCCTGTATTGTTTTCCTCCGGACTCAACTATGGCGTAAATCTCCGCACCTCCAGAACAACGGGGAATTGTAGCACCGGCGCGAACGCAGCGTCAACTTGAGCAGTGTCTGTGCAGCCAGTCGACCGCTGTGTGCATCGCGCGTTCATCGACTCTAAGCCTGTGCACGCCGTCGGGCAGGATCACGAGCTCGACCGAGTGGCCGGCCGACTGGTGCAGTTCATATGCGTGTGATACGGGAACCACCTCGTCGGCGTCCCCGTGAAGCAACAGCACCGGGCGTGGCGCGATGCTGCCGATATGGTTGATGGGGGCTACCTCTCGAAACCCGGATGCCCAATCCTGGATGTCCGGGGGGAAACCCGGATCCCTGATGATGCCGATCTCTCTCCACCGTGCCAGGCACTCGTACAGCGCAGGCCCATCTACCAGGTCGTCGAAACGGGCCGGAGAGGCGCAGGATACGACGCCTGCTATCCGGTTGTCATGGGCCGCCACATGGATGCACGCTGCGCCGCCGCCGCTGAACCCCATCACGAACAGCTTCGATACGATGACGTCCTGAACACCAGCCAGGAATGAGATCGCCTCGTGAAGGTCTGCTGACCATCCGCGTATATCGAAGTCGCCCTCACTCAGGCCTGCTCCCCTGAAGGTGAATACGAGTGAAGCAAAGCCTGCATCGGCACAGCGTGCGGCGAGATCACGGTAACCCGTGTCTTCCGGGTTGTAGGGCACCGCCGGAATTCCGTGACAGATGCACAGTCCGGGCCAGGGTGCTTGCTTAGTGGGCAGATGAAGCTCACCGTGGAGGCGAAGGTGATCGCTCTCGAAGCTGACTGGAATGGCCACATGTCACCTGCGCGAGTTCTAGAACACGAGAGGCCGTCTCCCGCGCTTTCTGAAATAGAGTCCGGCCAGCATACCCAGCAGAAATCCTCCAAGGTGTGCCTGCCACGCGATTCCTGAGATGAAGAATCCGATAACCAGGAAGAACGTCATTGCGATCCAGAGTGGTACCGGCACGGGTAGAGGGAATACAAGGACGGGGAGCTTTGGCGCCATGATCGCGAGTGAGCCACCTATGGCGAAGATGGCTCCTGACGCACCGACGCCTGGAATCATGGCCGGGCCCAGGAGAATGTACAGTGCGTTACCGGCGAGCCCCCCGATGAAGAAGACCTTGAGGAAGTCTCCCTCGCCGACCATGCGCAGGAAGAAGCTGCCCAGAAAATAGAGGCTGATCATGTTGAACATGATATGCATGAGGTTCGCGTGAACGAACATCGCGGTGACCACTGTCCATGGCTGCTGCGGTACGAGAGCAGGGGTGAGCCCCAGCATTCGGATAAGCTCAGGACGAAACATGGTGAAGATGAAGACCAGGAAACAGAGCGAAACGATGAACAGGATGGCGTTCATCCCGGATGAATCTGTGCGACGCATTTGCAGATTATAGTGTAACCGTGAGATGAGGTCCAAAGGGCCGGTGTTGGTCAGCTGAACAGCACGGCCACTGCGATGCCGAGCAGTCCGCCGGCCACGACTTGTACCCGGGTATGCCCCACCAGTCCCATCAGGAAGCGGTCGAAATCATCCGGCGTCCGTGGCACATGTGTGAGGATGTGGGTCAGTATCTCCGACTGTCTGTCGACGGCCTGGCGTACTCCCGCAGCGTCGTACATGACGATCATGGCCAGTACCAGTGTTATCCCGAATAACGGAGAGTCTACGCCCTGACTGAGTGCGGTTGACGTTGCAAGACCGGCCACCAGGGCCGAATGCGCACTGGGCATGCCTCCCGGACCGAACAGCATCTTGAGGCTCAGTCTTTGGCGCCGGAGGCTGTCGATTGCCGTCTTGATGACCTGCGCCAGTAACCAGGCGACGATGGGCGCAACGACCATCTGATTGGTCAGTATCTGCTTCGCCAGTTCCCAAACGATTGTCATGCTATGTCCCGCCGCGATTCCGCTATCTTATTGGTGACAGCATCAGGATTCAAGCTGGTGTTGACACGATCGGGGGCTGGTGGCATCATAACCCGAACGTACGGTCCTGTTGCCGGGCAGGTTGACCATGCCGCCTCGGAGGACCAGTGAGCAGGTGTTGCCAAGTTGCCCGCCAATTACGATGAACTAGCCCCCGGGCATGAGTTTCCTCCTGTTGAGTATTCTCTCGACGAGGGGATTGTAGCTTCTTACGTTGCGGCCGTCGGTGCGCATCGGCGCGACCATGTGCCGCCACTGGCTGTGGCCGCGCGAGCTATCGCCTCGCTGGGAGGGCTGATTGCTCTGCAGCCCGGAACCATCCACGCGGCTCAGGACTTCGAGTTCAGCCGGCTGGTACCTGTTGGAGCCCGGGTATGTTGCAAGGCCAAGGTGCTGCGCAAGCTTTCGCGTGGCCCCATGCGCATGCTCGTGCTCGAGATGGCCATCACAGACGAATCGGGTGAACTGGTTCAGAATGGTCGCTCAACCATCGTGCTCCCGGAGGCTTAGAGTATGACGATCACTCTGCGCGAAGGAGAGGTGCTCCCCGAACTGGTACGGCAGATCACGCAGGCAGATATCCACCGGTATGCTGAGGCCTCGGGGGACTACAATCCGATCCATATAGATGAGGGGTTTGCTGCCAACACTCCTCTGAAGGGCACCATCGCGCATGGAATGCTGGTGCTGTCATTCGTTTCCGAGATGCTTGCCGCTTCATTCGGTGACGAGTGGGATCAGGCCGGTCAGCTCTCAGTGAAGTTCAGAAGTCCCGCCCGTCCGGGTGACACCCTCACCGTGTCGGCTCAGGTTGAAACCCTGTGTGGGGAGGGTGATATAGTATTGGCTAAGTGTTCCCTTACGTGTCGCAATCAGTCCGATGATGTCGTTGTGTCTGGTGAGGCGCGGGTGAGGGTTCCGGCTTCATCGTGAATTCGCGGATACCACCGAGTCCGTGAGAGACCTGTCCCTGGAAATGATAGTCCGTGTCAGTTGACGAGGAGACCAATATGGCGCAGTCGTCTGGCAGAGTAAGAGTGGCCGTTGACGCCATGGGTGGCGATTATGCTCCGGCTGAGATAGTCAAAGGTGCCGCAGTTGCTGCTCGTGCGGGAGAGGTAGAGGTCGTCCTCGTCGGGCAGGAAGATGCGGTTGCTGAGGAACTGCGAGTGCAGGGAGTGTCGGCCGAGCTGATGAGGTGCGTGCATGCGCCCGAGGTCATCAAAGAAGGAGAGGCGCCAGCAGTCGCCATACGTCAGAAACGGAACTCATCCATTGTCGTCGGGGCCAAGCTGGTGCGTGACGGTGAGGTTGATGCGTTCGTAAGTGCGGGCTCGTCCGGTGCGGTGGCGGCGGCCGCGGCCACCTATATCGGAATGGTCGAAGGCATGGAACGGCCGACAGTCGGCGGTGGCTTCAGCAGCTTCGCGCCAAATATCGTGGTGATGGACCTCGGCGCTAATGTCGATTGCAGACCCCACCAGTTGCTGTCGTTCGCCATCGCGGGAACCGTGTACGCCCGGACGATCTATGGTATCGAGAATCCGACGGTTGGACTTCTTAGTACCGGCAGTGAACAGGGCAAGGGCAATGATGCGGTCAAGGAGGCCTTTCCTCTGCTGGAGCGCAGTGGCCTCAATTTTGTCGGCAACATCGAGGGTAACGACATCCTGATGGGCAAGGCCAACGTAATCGTGTGTGACGGCTTTGTTGGCAACATCCTGCTCAAGTTCTATGAGAGCATTGGTGACAGGGCGAAGATCTGGTTGATGGGCAAGCATCCCCGGGTGAAGGGACTGGTAGGGTATGTGTTCGATCGCGTGCTCCCCATCAAGAAGCTTTCGTACGAGGGGGAGGAAGAGGGGACTGGTATTCTTTGGGGCATCAATGGAGTGGTTCGCATTGCCCATGGCGCGTGCCGCGCGGATCACATAGTTCATGGCATAAATGCAGCTCGTAAGGCGGTTGAAGTGGACATCGTCAGCAGCCTTAAGCGCGAGATCGCTTTGTTCAATAATAGCAGTAAGGAGGGCGCAGTAACATGACTGTCGAGGAACAGATCAAGGATATCGTCTCGAGAATAGCTCATATAGACAAGAGCATCATGGACAGGGAATCTACCTTCAAGGAGATGAAGGCAGACTCTCTTGACGTGGTACAGGCACTCGTGGCCGTTGAGGAGACGTTCGACATCGAGATCCCGGACGAGGAAGCGCAGAAGTTCCGCAACTTCGGCGACTTCGTGGATTTCGTGCAACAAGAGGTTGAAAAGAAGGGGTAAACATCGTGAAGCCAATGCAGGGGAAACTGGCACTCATCACAGGCAGCGGACGTGGCATCGGCAAAGCGATTGCGCTGAAGCTCGCCTCCCAGGGGTGCGACATAGTTGTGAACTACTTCCGGCGACGGGAGGCGGCGGAGCAGACTGCCGAGGAGTTGAGACAACTCGGCGTGAAGGTCCTTGTCGTCAAAGCCAACATGGGTGACTCCGGCAAGATAGGTGAGATGTTCGATACGGTAGCCAGCGAATTCGGGTACCTGGATATCTTCATCAGCAACGCAGCGTCTGGCGTCGGGCGGCCGATCATGGATATCGATGAGAAGGCCTGGGATTGGACGCTTGGCATTAACGCGAAGGCGATGCTTCTGTGTGCGCAGCGAGCTGCAGTCTTGATGGAGGGCAGGCGAGGCAAGATCGTGGGTATCTCGAGCCTCGGTTCCCAGCTCGTGTGGCCGACGTATGCTGCGGTCGGTGTCTCGAAAGCTGCCCTCGAGGCGGTGACCCGCTACCTGGCAATTGAGTTCGCACCCAGGGACATCTCGGTCAACGCAGTGTCGGCTTCCGCGGTTGACACGGAGGCGCTCAAGTTCTACATCCGTGAGGGACTTGTGAAGGATGTGAAACAGACCACTCCGGTTGGTCGAATGGTCACGCCGGAGGATGTTGCGAACGCGGTGTCATTCCTCTGCAGCGATGAAGCTTACATGATCAGAGGGCAGACCATCATCGTTGATGGTGGGACCAGCGTGGCGCCATGGTCGTCCGTTCTGGAAAAGGGAGAGGCATGATGAGTGCACCGCGGGTAGTCGTCACCGGTGTCGGGACGGTCAACCCTATCGGGAACACCGTCAACGAGTTCTGGACGAACGCCGTGGCTGCGAAGTCGGGCATTGGGCCTATCAGCCGGTTTGATGTGACCAATTTCTACGTGAAGGTTGCCGGAGAGGTCAAGGGGTTTGACGCGTACGCGCACATGGATCCAAAGATCGCCGACCGCAACCCGCGAGCGGTTCACTATGGGCTGGCTGCGGCACAGGAGGCCATGGCACAGGCTGGCATCGATATGAGCCGCGAGGTACCGGAACGTGTTGGCGTCAGCATTGCATGTATGTCAGAGAGCGACTATATCGTGAGGCAGGCTCAGATACTGGAACGCAGGGGTCCACGTCGCGTCGATCCCCTGTTTGTCGCGCGGTCCGGACCCAGCGCGCCAGCGATGCAGGTGGGTATGGTGTTCGGGGCGCGAGGCCCTAACTCCAGCCCCAACAGTCTCTGTGCTTCGGGCACTGACGCGATTGGAACCGCAATGAACTTCATTAAGCTCGGTTACGCCGATGTGATGATTGCGGGTGGGACCGATTCATGTCTATCCCCTCTGGGCGTCGCCGGACTCGACATACTTGGCGCGGTGACACGTGAATCCGACCCGGCCATCGCGTGCAGACCGTTCGATGCCGAGCGCAGCGGTTTTGTATTTGGAGAGGGTGCAGGCATCGTCGTGCTCGAATCGCTCGAGCACGCGCTCGCGCGTGGCGCCGAAATACTTGTGGAGTTGTCAGGTGCCGGTTGGTCATTCGATGCGTATGACCAGACCGCGCCCGCGTCGGAGCCCGAGGCGTACGCGATGAAGTTCGCGCTGGATCAGGCGCGTGTCGCCCCTACTGACGTGGCATATGTAAATGCACATGGCACGAGCACTCGTCTGAACGACCCCACGGAGACGCAGGCGTTGAAGATTGCGTTTGGCGACCACGCGTACAAACTGGCCATCAGCTCGACGAAGTCGCTGGTGGGCCACGCCATCACGGCTTCCGGGGCAGTCGAATCGGTGGCCGCCATTATGACCGTCGTGACCGATACCATTCATCCAACTATCAACTACCGCACACCCGATCCGGAGTGTGATCTGGACTACGTGCCGAATATTGCGCGTGAGAAGACGGTCGATGTCTGCCTCACCAACAGCTTCGGCCTTGGTGGTGAGAACTGCTCCCTGGTCTTCGGGAAGTTCAAGGGATAGCTGACACGCCAATCCCGGGTTCGTACCTACTGGCTTGTTTGGAGGAACTATGGAACTGGAAGGCAGAGTCGCCCTCGTGACCGGGGCGTCGCGGGGCATGGGTCGCGCCATCGCTCTCAAACTTGGCAGCATGGGTGCTCGGGTTGCGGTGAATTACGTTGCGGTTGACCCGCAGAACGAGGCTGATGCCCGTGAGGTCGTCGAGAGGCTTCAGGAGATGGGTGTCGATGCACTCATGGTTGAGGCCGACGTTCGTGACGGGGAAGCGGTCAAGCGAATGATCGATGAAGTCGTGGCCCGGTGGGACGGCCTTCATATTCTCGTTAACAACGCGGGTATCACGCGTGACACGTTGCTGCTGCGCATGTCGGAGCAGGCGTGGGATGATGTGCTTGATATCAATCTGCGGGGCACGTTTCTGTGTTCGAAGCATGCGTTGAAGCCGATGATGCGGGGTGGCTGGGGCCGGATCGTGAGCCTCTCGTCGATCGCAGGTGTCATCGGGAATCCCGGACAGACCAACTACTCCGCTTCTAAAGGTGGAATAAACGCGTTCTCGAAAAGCCTTGCCAGGGAGGTGGGTTCGCGCGGGATCACGGTGAATGCGGTTGCGCCGGGCTACATTCGGACCCAGATGACCGAGGTGCTCCCTGAGGACGTGCGCAACAGGTTTGTGGAGATGATTGCACTGCGACGTCCGGGCGAACCAGAGGAGGTGGCTGATCTTGTTGCGTTTCTGGCCAGTGATCGTGCTGCCTATATCACCGGACAGGTGATCGGTATCGACGGTGGCATGTAACATCGGAGAGTGCGCGTGCGTCGTCCGCCACGGAATACCCGTGCCGGATTATCGCGAATGACGCAGACGGCCGATCAGGCCTGCTCAGTTCGCAGCGTCTCGTGCGGTTCTCAGTGCCTCAGGTGCCGCAGGCGTGTGGCACCACCGTCAGATCGAAGTGCGCTGGTGGCGTCCGGTTGCGCATCCGCTCTACGACCGGGACGCGCCATCGTATTCATGTTGACACGACTACGGCACTACAAGTAAAATTGCGACCATATTATGGCAAACGTAAGATTGGGTTCAGGCGAGAGTTTCGAGAGTATGCTGCGCCGTTTCGGCAAGCAGGTTGAGACGGACAGGATCCTGGCCGAAGTCCGTCGGCGCAGGTTCTACGAGAAGCCAAGCGCGGTCCGAAAGAAGAAGGAAGCAGTCAAGAAGCGCAAGAGTTCGCGCTAGGTTCTGCCATGGGTTTGCAGGCCAAGCTTCGTGACGATCTGAAGGTAGCCCTCAGAGAGAAAGACTCAGAAAGGCTGTCCATCATCCGCGTCCTCCTCGCTGAGTGTAAGAACGCAGAGATTGCGCGCATGCACGCCCTGGATGACACAGAGGTTATCGAGGTCCTGTCTCGTGAAGCGAAGAGGCGCGTGGAGAGCATCGACGCGTTCCGTTCAGGAGGTCGGTCCGATCTCGTCACCTTCGAAGAGAGGGCTCTTGCGGTCATCAAGGAGTATCTGCCCGCTCAGATGAGTCGGGAGGAGGTCGTGCAGCTCGCGCACGAGTCTGTCGCTGCGGTGGGAGCTACCGGCCCTAAGGATAAGGGAAAGGTGATGTCACACCTTATGCCTTCCGTTAAGGGCAAAGCCGAT
>PWUO01000226.1 GCA_003562555.1 Dehalococcoidia bacterium | reverse complement strand
TATACCCAAAGAACGACCGGAACGGAAGACGTTAGGCCAGAAGAGCGATAAACAGGACCGATGCCAGGGGGATCAAGAGCATGGGAGTAATCTAGCAGAGGCATTTTCTGGTTCTCTAGGGCCCTTTGACATAAACGGGACAAATCGCCGAAAATGTGGCCCACGTGAACGCGCGAATAGTACTCATGGGCACCCCGGACTTTGGCGTTCCCGTACTGAAGTCACTCGTACAGAGCCCTCTTGACGTCGTCGCTGTCTACACCAGACCGGACCGTCCGGCTGGACGCGGCAGACATCCTGCGCCCTCTCCGGTGAAACAGGAGGCCTTGAAGCTGGGGATACCCGTCATCGAGCCGGAGACCCTGCGGAATGAGGATGCGGTTCACAGGCTCCAGGAGTTGGCGCCCGACCTGGTAGTGGTCGCGGCGTTCTCATACCTGCTTCCGCGTACGATACTGGATGTACCTTCGCACGGCTGTCTGAACGTTCATCCCTCGCTTCTTCCGCGGCACCGGGGAGCCTCGCCGGTGGCCTCGGCGCTCTTGAGCGGCGATGAGGAAACCGGTGTCAGCATCATGCTGATGGATGAGGGCCTGGATACGGGTCCGGTGGTGCAGCAGGAGCGAGTGTCAATCGCGGATGACGACACCACTGGTCTACTCACCTCCAGGCTGGCGGAACTGGGTGCCCGGCTACTCACTGCTACGATCGGCCCGTGGATTGCCGGTGAAATCAAATTGCAGACGCAACGAGAGGAAGAGGCGACGTATAGCCCCAGGATCTCCGCGCAGGACGGTTGGCTCGACTGGACGCAGCCAGCGCACATACTGTGGCGACAGGTGAGGGCGTATCATCCCTGGCCGGGGAGTCACACGTTGTGGAAAGCCAGGCGTCTGAAGGTGCACAGTGCGGCGCCCGTCGATGCCAGGTCCGTCACCGCTCCCGGCACCGTGGTTGTGATCCGTCACTGCGACGCTCCAGTGGTTGGCGTTCAAACAGGTGAAGGAGTACTCGGGCTGCGACGAGTGCAACTCGAGGGGAAGCGAGAGACCGATGTCGATGAATTCGTGCGTGGACACAGGGACTTCGTCGGGTCGTCCCTGCCGAGTTAACGCCGGTACGGGACTCGATGAAGAGGAGGGAACGCGATGGTTAGACCCTTGATGGAGCAGTTTCGGCTTGGTCCCCTGGTGCTCAGGAACCGTGTGGTGTTCGCCCCGATCACCACGCAGTACGCCGATGAACGTGGGCGGGTCACCGATCAGTTGAAAGCACATTACGAAGCGCGTGCTCGGGGGGGAGCCGGCGTTGTTGTAGTTGAGGCTACGTACGTGACACCGGTTGGGCAGGCGTTCGTGAACCAGGTTGGAATCCACGACGATACCCTCATTGAGGGACTGCGCGAACTGGCTACAGTTATCAAGCAGCACGGTAGCGTGGCTGCGATCCAGCTGCATCACGGCGGACGGATGGCTCGGTCCGAGCTCACGGGGATGCAGCCGGTTGCTCCGTCCGCGATACCGGCCCCCAGGGGCGAGATGCCGCGCGAGATGAATGTCGACGAGATCACGGCCACAGTCCGCGCGTTCGTGCGCGCTGCTGAGAGAGCACGAGAAGCCGGCTTCGGCGCGGTGGAACTTCATGGAGCGCACAGCTACCTGATCGACTCCTTCATATCGGGCGCATCGAACAGACGTACGGATTCGTACGGAGGTTCGATCGAGAATCGGGCGAGATTCCTCGTCGAGGTCATCGAGGCAGTGAGAACGGCGACCGGGCCGGGGTTCCCAGTCTGGGTGAGGATGAACGGACGTGAGTACGGCGTTGAGGGGGGCACGACACTCCACGAGGCGCTGCAGGTGGCGAAGCTTGCAGAGCAGGCCGGCTCAGTTGCGATCCATGTGTCCGGGTTTGGACCTGCGACACCAACGAACCGCACGACAGCGGTGTTCAAGTCCGCAGTTATAGAGGATCTCGCTGCAGCGATGAAGCGTACGCTCTCGGTTCCTGTGATCGCTGTGGGCCGGATTACTCCGGCGGCTGCGGACAGGATGATCGAGGAGGGGAGTGCCGATCTCATCGGAGTCGGCAAGGCGTTGCTTGCCGACCCGGATATGCCGAGAAAGGTGGCGGCAGGCAGAGAGGACAGGGTCGTGCCATGCATTGTCTGCATGCACTGCAGAGATACGCTGTTCCGTCCGGACGTAGTGGGAATTCGCTGTCAGGTGAATCCACGACTGGGAAGGGACACGGAGCCCGGGCCAGCCGAGGCCGCGAAGTCGAAACGCGTGCTGGTTGTGGGTGGAGGCCCCGCAGGCATGGTTGCTGCCGCTACTCTGGCCGAGAGAGGACATGGTGTCACGCTGTGGGAGAAACGCGCAACCACGGGAGGCCAGTTGCTGCCTGCTGCCGCCCCGCCCCATAAGGACCGGATTCGAGCCTATGCGAACTATCTGGAAAGCGAACTCGTGCGCACTGGAGTGAACGTCGAACTCGAGTGCGAAGGCACGGTGGAGAAGGTTCTCGATTCGCAGCCGGATGCAGTGATCCTGGCTACCGGGCCGAGGCGGACGGTGCCTGACGTACGGGGGTTCGATTCCTCCCGAGCAGTGCACGCGGAGGCGGTACTCGATGGGACGGCACGCGCGGGCAGGAAGGTGGTCATCATGGGAGGAGAGCTTGTCGCGTGCGAGACCGCGGAGTACCTCGTCGAACAGGGCAGAGTTGTCACCGTCACGAGACGGGGACCTGAGATGGCGACCGGAGTGGGGCCGTCTTTGCGACAGTACTTCCTTGACCGTTTGGCCGAGAAGGGAGTGAAGCTCCTTCCCGGCGTGGCGTACGTTGAAGTGCGACCCGGCGCGCTCGTGGTTAAGACCTCGGAGGGACGTATCGAAGCGTTGGAGGTAGACACACTTGTGTATGCCACGGGTGCGACCGGAGACGCCTGCCTGTACGAGGGGCTGCGCGACAGCATTGCGGAGGTCTACAGGATCGGCGACTGCGCTGTGCCCGGGTGGATTGCTGACGCGGTGCGACAGGGATACGACGTGGGCTGCCGGATCTGAGCGCGAGTAGCTAGAGCCCGATCTGCTCTCGCACCTCCCGCATACCCATGATGGCGTCAGTCACGAGTTCACGCACCTCGACCCCCAGCATCTCGGCGCCTTTCTCTATGATTGGGCGATTGACTCCCGCAGCAAACGACTTGTCCTTCCACTTCTTGAGGACCGACTTCGCTTCCATGTCGGCCACGCTCTTCGATGGTCGTACCAGTGCGGCGGCGGCGATCAGACCGGTGAGCTCCTCCATGGCATACAGGGTCTTGGCGAGATTGGTGACAGGCTCTTCGTCGATGCAGATACCCCATCCGTGCGACACGGCGGCCTGAATATACTCCTCCGGCCACTCTCTCTCCTCGAGAATCTGCCGCGTCTTCCTGCAGTGTTCCTGCGGAAAACGCTCGTAATCGAGATCGTGAATCAGTCCCACGACCGCCCACTTTTCCTCGTCCTCGCCGTACTTCCTCGCCATATAGCGCATGACGCCTTCCACGGCGTAGGCGTGCTTGAGAAGGCTGTCCGTCTTGTTGTACTCCTTGAGAAGAGACAGGGCCTCTTCCCGAGAGGGGGTGTGTTCCGCCATCTGGTCGCCTCCTTGAGACAAAGTATGGTTGTGCACCTAGACTATAGAAGGAATTGGTCACGCTGGCAACCGCATGCTGATCTTCTCCTGCAACCGGGCTGGGACTACCGCGTGATTGCGATGATTCAGGATTTGGCGCTGATACTCGCCGGATGGTTTGGCACCCGGCTCTGTTCTGCCTGAGCCTACGCCGGATGACTACACGCTACGGCCCCGCTGAAATAGAGGTCAGAACAGAAGGTAGATCAGCAGCGCTGCCCCGATGACGGCGATGAGTGGAGGTACCATGAGGCGGTAGACATCGCTCAGCCGCGCCTTGAAGTACTCGGCCGACAGAATGAGGCAGAGGTGCAGCGGAGAGACCATGTAGCCCAGACCACCTGATACGTACGCGAGGAACAGTGCCGTTACGTTGAGTCCGTCCGCGGTCACGATGAATGGCAACAACAGCGGAAACGCGATTCCTACGAAGGCTATCGACAACCCCGCCGCGAAGCCGATGATCAGAGGGAGGGCGATGAGTATCGCTGAAGGCGGTACGCCGGCTGCCTGCATGTCAGAGAACAGCGAGTACGCTGTGCCCGATGCGTCCACGAAGTCCTTGTACACCATCACCGCGAACAGCAGGAACAGGACCTTACCCCCGAGGGCGTAGCGTAACGACTTCTTCAACTCTTGAAGGGAGAGTCGCTGCTGAACGGCAAGCAGGATCGGTGCGATCAGGAACGCAACCACCGCCTCCACTCCCGCGAGCACCATAATGACCAACAGGATTACCGGCCAGGACGCGCGCAGCAACTCCACGGTGAGTTGTCGGCCTGACAGAGTCTTGGAGGCTGCCGGCGGCGCGTTGCGCAGTATACGCAGACTGACGACGCCCCCGAACGCTGCCATCAGGGGAATGACGGGCAACATGGTCACAACCACGGTGGACAGCGGCACGGCGAGCACGATGCTGGCCGCGATAACCGATGGATACACCGGTACGGCGAGCTCCCATATGTGCCGGAACCAGAAGTTGATGTAGGTTGACTGTGCCGGAGTCAGCCTGAGGCGCTCGGCAAGCCCTTTCATCGCGGTTGCCGAGACGAGTGCACCGCCCGGCATCGGGACCATACCGATGACCGATGGGACCACGTGCATGGCCATTTTCGGGCCGATAGACTCGAGCGTGTGCGCCAGTCTCGTGAGCATGTCCCGCAGTTCCATCATCTTGCTGAGGGCGAATGCGCAGATGATGATTCCGATGAGCCGCCATGTCTGGAGGTCGATCGCGGTACCCAGTATCAGGCGGGGCGTCTCTACGAGCGGCAGTACGAGGAACGAGAGGATGAGCCCTCCGATGAAGACCGCTGGCCCCGGGTGTACCTTGAGTCTCAAGAGCACGAGGATTCCCGCGATCGAGAGGAGAAGCGCGATTGAGGGGCTCATGTGGCTAACCCTGGCTCCTGGCGAACGCTGCACGCTGGAGAGACGCGTGTTGAGGCGACTGGTCTTCCGGGTCTTCGCAGGATTGACATGGCGAACGCTCGAGCCAGGGCAGGCACGGACGCACCATTATAGTCGATTCCCGTACGTGCGACAACGTGGACTTCCAGCCTAGGTCATGACGATGTACACGAGCACGATGCACAGGAGGGTTGCGACCGCAGGGGGAAGCAGATAGCGGTAGACTGAGGCTAATCGGGCCTTGAAGTACTCTGCCGACAATACGAGGCAGAGATGCAGCGGCGAGAGCAGGTACCCAAGTCCACCGGCGGCGTACGCAAGGAGAAATGCGCCGCCACTGATGCCGTACTCGGTTACGATGAACGGCATGAGAAGGGGGATGGAGATGCCGACCATGGCCGATGATAGCCCGGTCGCGAACCCGATCAGTAGAGGAAGCACGGTGAGGATGACGACAGGAGGCATGCTGATGGCCTGCATGTCTGAGAACAGGGAGTGTGCAGCGCCGGAAGTCTCGACGACGTTCTTGTAGAGCATGACCGCGTACAGCAGGAACAGGATACGGGGATTGAAGCCATAGTGCAGACCGGACTCGACTTCGGGCAGGGAAAGTCGCTGCTGCAGCACCAGCGCGAGTACGGTGACGAGGAAGGCAGGCGCGGCGTCGAGGCCGAGCAGCACCAGCACGAACAGAAGCAGGACTGGCCACGCGGACCGTAAGAGTTCCTGCACTATGTCCGACGCAGACCGCTGTCGACCATCTCCGGTGGGCGAGAGGCGCAGGATGCGATGGCTGACAAAGAGACCGAAGACCAGCATCAGCACCCACATCGGTACCAGGTGCAGCAGGACGTATGAGAGTGGCACGGAAAGGAATACGCCGGCCATGATGATGCCCGGATAGACGGGCGTTGCGAACTCGCAGATATGTCGGAACCAGAAATTGATGAACGTCGCCTGGACGGGGCTGAGGCGAAGGTTCTTCACGAGATCCTTAACCGCTGCGGCGGAGACGACTGCGCCGCCGGGAAGTGGCATCAGGCCGATCGCGGCCGGCGCCACGTGTATCGCGAGCTTGGGACCGATGCCTTCAAGAGCGTTGGCCAGCCTTGTCAGGAGGCCCCGCAGTTCCATTATGCGGCTCATAGTGAGCGCGCAGACGATGATGCCAAGTAGTCTCAGGGTCTGGATGTCCGTCAGGGCGCGCAGCAGGAGGCGAGGCGTCTCGTGGGCGGGCAGCACCAGCAGGGAGAGAAGGATGCTGCCGCAGAACACGGCAGGACCAGGGCCTAGCTTGAGGCGAAGCAGGAGAAGGACAAGTGCCAGCGACACGAAGAGGGCGAGGGAAGGGTTCAATCGTGGGGCTCCTCATCAGGCATGACAGGGTGGCCATTATAGACCGGTTGCGTCGCACGTGCAATCGCAGAGCAGGCGGAGGAGAGGTATCAGGGGCGCTTCCGGGCGTGAAAGGCACAGTGCCCGGCACCCTTCGTGTCCGTGAGGTACATCAACCCACCGAGTCCGGAGCTGGCATCAACTCCCACGAGGTCCATTCCGATCGAGGACAGTTCGGAGAGGATCTCACGCTCATCGTAGAGCAGGAATGATCGGGACTCACCGTAATCGGGATCGTACAGCGACAGCAACCCGTGACCGTACTTGAACATCAGTTGCAGGATGCCATCGGGTCGGAGCACCCGCACGAGTTCCGGCAGGGTGACAGATATGCACGTCTCGACCGGAATGTGCTGAATCACGGCGTTGCAGAGCACCAAATCGAAGCTCTCGTCGGCGAACGGCAACGGCTTGCACAGATCTGCCACGGCAACGCGGTCGGCGATCTCGGGATGCCACTCTCGCGAGACATCGATGTTCTCGGCTATCGCGTCGACTCCGTGCGCATCCCAGCCGTCGGTCCACAGCGTGAACACATCCCTGGCGCCAGCGCCGCAGCCCGCGTCGAGAGAGCGGTTCCCGGGGGCCAGGTCTTTGGCTCGTGCGAGAAGCACAAGATCGTCGGTAAGGCCGGGGACCGAGGCATCGATGTATACCGACTGGAGGTACTCATGCGCCACTTCCGCGTAGCGCCGTGCCATTCGCCTGTAGAAGCCCGGCGAGAAGTCCGCATCCGCATGGCTGTCGTCAGTCATGGACTTTCCTGGTGCTTCCGCCGCCCGGTCACTGCCGGCCGGGCGGCGGACACGTAACGTGTTCACTCAGATGAACGTCAGGAGCCGCTTCGGATTGTGCACCATGATGGCGTCCACCTGCCCCTGGCTCATGCCCTTTCGGCGCATGATCGGAGCGACGTTATTGAGCAGATGTGCGTAACCCGGCCCACCGTAGCGGCAGAGCCGCGTCTTGCTGTTGTGGTCGTGCGACACCAGCAACTGATCGATGAAGCCCTCATCGATGAGGGCCAGCAGGTGATCCACGCGAGCCGCATCGTTCGGCAGGTCCGCCCGCTTCGCAGGCTCGTCCTCGGAGTAGACCATTCGTATGTTCTCCGGCATCCATCCCTCGAGGGAGAACATATCGTACTCAATCATGCAGCCGGTCTTCGCGAGGCGCACCCGGTCCTCGTGGGTGAACAGCGTCCGATCAATGTGGCTCATCACCACCCGGGACACGTCCGCTCCAGAGGTATCCATGTACTCGACCACCTCGAAGGGGGAATTCGGGCTGCGGCCGGTGTGGATATTGACGAACGCCCCGGTCTCGTTCTGGGCGATCGCGGCGGCGCGAAGGAAGGTCTTCTCTCCTTCGGTGAGCGGCCAGCCCTTGATACCGATCTCTCCGATGACGCCGGCACGAATGCCGGTGCCGTCGACGCCCTCGGTGATATCCTGCACGATATCGCGCGCGATATCCTCTTCGTTCATCGTAGCTCCCGGTGGCAGAGATTCCTCCACGTAGTATCCGGCACCCATGACGATGTGGAGGCCGGTGGCGCGGGAGATCCGGGCGAGCGCGAGCGCGTCCCGACCGATTCCCACGTTGGTCATGTCGATGACGGTGCATCCTCCGGCG
>PWUO01000290.1 GCA_003562555.1 Dehalococcoidia bacterium | reverse complement strand
TGCGGACGATCGCTATCCAATGTCGTTGAGAACGGCGAACACACCAAGCTCCTCAAGCTCGTTGATGAGCTCCCTGGTGCTCCTATTGCCGCATTTCTTGAGCAAGGAGTTGATCTGCTTCTTCACCGTATCCTCGGAGACAAATCGGGCCTCTGCCACTTCTCGTCGTCTCCGCCCTTCTCGGAGCAGTCGGAGTATCGCGATCTCCGCAGGGCTTAGATCGGCCATCAGTCTGATCGTCTTCTTGAGGCGTTCTTCGTTCTGTGTTGACCGTCGATAGTCCGTTCTCAAACGAGAGGCTACGTACGATCGGAGTGGTGAGGCATTTTGCATCGCCGAGTGAATCGCGGCAAGGATAGTGTCTGCGGGTTCGCTCTTGAGAAGAAAGTCCACGACGCCGGTCTGAAAAGCCGAGCGTATGACGTTCTCATCGTTATGAATTGTAAGTATGATGACCCGAACGTTGGGATTGGCCTGGTTAATCACCCGAGCTGCTTCGATGCCGGCAGTCTGATGCTCCATCGCCACATCCATCATCACAATGTCCGGCGGGTTGTGAGCCACCTTGGTCGCCGCCTCATGTCCGCTTGAAGCGGTTCCAGACACGCTCAGCGCACCGTCCGACTCAACAATGCGCATCAGCCTCCTGCGATGAGACTCGACATCATCGACTATGAACACTTTGATCAGGTCAAGTCTATTCATCATTCGCATCTACCGACGACCGGCAGCATCACTGTGAACGTTGAGCCGCGTCCGGGAGTCGAGTCGACGAGTATCTCCCCTTCGTGAGCCTGGATCACCCGCCTGCAGTATGAGAGTCCAACGCCCCAGTTTGTTGAGGTATTGCCAGTGGTAAAGAACGGAACAAAAATGCTCTCGATACTCTCTGGAGCAATCCCCCGGCCGTTGTCAGTTACGGTCGCGATGGCCCAGCCTGTCTGGCGGGCAATTCGAACTGTTATTCGAGGCGAACGCGTGTCGCACACAGCCCCGACCGCGTTTTGTAGCAGATTGTAGAACACGTCTTCCATATGACGAACATCAACCAGTACTTCGACTTCTGCGCTTCCGGTCTCCACTGAGACATCGATACCACGGAACTGGAGCTGGCTCATCGCAGCCTTGACCGTCTCCGCCAGCGTGACGCGCTGGAGCGTCAGCCCAATGAACTTCACTTTGTGTGACAGGTCCTCGAGCCGATCCATCGCATGTCTTGCATGACGGTGGATTGACGTCAGGCTTCGGGACACAGTCGAGCTCGGGCCGGAGGAATCGGACTGGATAGCGTCTAACTCACCCAGAATCGCAATCAGGTCGTTCTTCATCGAATGGGAGAACGCTCGCACGCTCAGCTCAGCCGTAGAGTGAATGTGGATCTCACGGGTGCTGAAATACGATTCGACGGACACTGAACGAAGTAGTACGACGAACAGGATCGAGTGACTCACGACGAGGAGAACCGACACGACCCAGAGCAGTGGCGCCGAAATCGCTACCTGCGTGAAGTCGGTCAGGTATACGTGGTCGAGGAGGGTCGTCTTGAGTACCACCCGAGGAAACCAGTAGAAGAGAATGATGAAGAATGCGCAGGTGGGAAGCAGGCCCAGCAGGTACTTCCCGGTGGAACGCCTTAATGAGAACTTCTGCGGGAAGTGGATCCGGTAACGGTTGAGCATAGCGAAGGCCGCGTAGAGGACCGTCAGATCCAGAACCTTGAACGCGACGGTCCCGACTCGGTTCAGCCACTCCCGAACTGGCGGCATGTGCACACCAAGGGTATCCAAAACGACAAAGACGTGTGGATCGTAGAGAAGAAGCTGAAGCAGCAAGAGGCCCAAGATCACCCAGTCACGAACCTGCAGCGTAGGTCGTCCGCCACCGTGGGATACTGACAGCGCGAAGACATAGATGAACAGCAGGAATCCGAACACGCCCACGTTCACGAGCGCTGTCGACCACCTTGGTCCAGGATTGTTGAGGATGAGCCAGGAGCCGAGCTGCCCGCCGATTCCGAATGTGCGCATAGTGATGTCGAAGTAGTCCGCGGAGCCACCAATCAGAAATAGCAGACCCAGGAACGCGACCAGCATGCTTAGAGTCATGCTGGTCAGATAGCGGTAGGAGGGAGTTGCGTAGTTTCTGGAGAAGTAAGCCAGATAGAGCACTATGAGCAGAATCAGTGGGACGATCACCGCGCCCATTATCGCCAAAGGGGTATAGAGAATCAACCTTGCGCCACGCTTGATCCGGGTCTAGAGTAGACGCACCGAAACCAAAAAGGAGTTGTGTATGAAAAAGCTGTTGCTTCTTCTTCTCGCTGGCGTGTTGAGCCAAGCCGTGTACGCAAGAGGCTCGACTGAGGACACTCAAGCGGCAGGCGGCCCGGTGACCGTGAGGGCGTACGTTCTACAGGACGATAGACCGTTCGCCGAAATGGCGTACGAACGTCTGCAGGCGTCCAACCCGGACATCAGCGTGGAGTTCCTGACGCAGGACTACTTCGCCGGCGAGCAGCTGATTGTCCAGCTCGCCGGCAGAGCCGATGTCGACGTCATTCCGATCGGAAACAACGCCGGCTACGTAGAATATGTTTCGAAGGGGCTACTCGCGCCGCTTAACGGGTACGTGGAGCGGGACAATATCGATGTGTCCCAGTACGGTACCTACTGGACCGGTCGCACGATCGACGGACTCAACTACGATCTGCCCACGCGAGGAAGCAGCTGGGTTCTGTATTATAACAAGAACCTCTTCGACAACGCGGGGGTTCCCTATCCGTCCGGAGACATGACATGGGAGCAATTTCGAGCTCTCGCTCGCAGAATGACATCCGGCGAAGGAAACGACAAGATCTGGGGGACGTACATCCACAGGTGGCCGATCTGCACGTTCGGCCCCGCGCTCCAGACTGGCGCCTCGATCATTGATGAAGACCTCTCAGCCGTGGAGAGAGCGATCCAGCTTCACTACGACATCCAGAGTGATGGTTCCACGCTGTCGTACGCGGATGGTGCTGCAACGAATGCTCACTACCGCGCGATGTTCACAAGAGGCAATGTAGCTATGCACGTCATGGGGGAATGGCACATCGCGCAGCTGCGGCAAGACGCGGATATCATTGATTTCGAGTGGGACATCACCACGATTCCTCATCCGGAAGGCGTCGCACCCGGCGTAAGCTGGGGCATGGGCGCTGGTTTCGGGATCGTCTCCTACTCGAGAAATGCGGACGCAGCCTGGGAGTTGATCAGGGAAATCGCCGGGCCCGCTGGTCAGCCAGCAATCGCGGCCGGCGGCTTTCTCGCGGCGTATCGGTCACCGGAGACGCGTGCAGCCTTCTTGAGCGGGGCCGAGGCGGGTTTGCCGCCCACGAATCTTGGAGTCGTCCTTGAGCAGCGTAACTACCTCGAGTACCCGGCGATCGAGAACATCAACATCATTGTGGGTACCATCTACCGGGAAGAGATCGAACTCGTCCTGCTGGGTGAACAGTCGGCTGCTGAGGCGATCCAAAACGTCAAGCGGCGGATTGCCGAGGAACTGTAGCGCAGCAGCGCATCGGCGGCCGAATCCGTTCGGTCGCCGTTCTTTTCGTGCGCCCGGCAGGGCGCACTGCTTGAGGGTGAAAGTCCCTTACAGGCCCGACAGGGGGAACTGCTAGCGACCGGCAAGGGTGTCCATCGTGAGGTGGAATCTAAAGGAAGCCGTAGCAAAGCACCGGCCTGACGAACAGGAATCGCATACGAGGCAGCCATGACGGATAACGGGGCGAAAAGACCGAACGTCCAGTACCTGTACGGAGGTCATGGAAGTATATGCGGCGGGTATAGGTGTGAAAGCAGTGCGCATTACCCGGGGAGGTCTTGTTGCCGGCGCTGTGGCGCTACCGAGGCCGAGAGGCTGAGGGACAGGCGGCAAGAAGTCAGCAGAGGGCATAGTAGGCGGACTCGACCCCGCTGAAGGCCGGAACGTGAACGACGGTGAGGGAGCCGACGTTTCGATGGCGAAGGAGAGACAGCGCAGTATGGCTGAGAAGCCCGAACCCGCCGCAGGGGATAACGGACGGAATCCGCGACGACCTGCAGGAGGTGTCTCAAGCGCCACGGCAGCAACGGAACAGACCCGACCGGATACATCGCAGCTCATGGAGGCAGTGGTCGAGAAGGAGAACATGAGCAGGGCCTACCGTCGGGTGGTGTCGAACAAGGGCAGCGCGGGCATCGATGAGATGAGCGTGGAGGAGCTCGCGGCACACCTGAAGGCGCATTGGGCCGAGATCAAGAAGCAACTGCTTGAGGGGACCTACAAACCACAGGCAGTACGAGGGGTAGAGATCCCGAAGCCCGGAAAGAAGGGAACACGCCGACTAGGCATTCCCACCGTGGTGGATCGACTGATCCAGCAGGCACTGTTGCAGGTGCTCGGCCCGGTATTCGAGCCCGGCTTTTCGGAGTCGAGCTACGGATTTCGACCGGGACGCAGCGCGCACCAGGCGGTCCTGCAGGCGCAGGAGTACGCACGGCAGGGGTACCAGTGGGTGGTGGACCTGGATCTGGAGAAGTTCTTCGACCGGGTGAACCACGACATGCTCATGGCACGAGTGGTGCGCAAGGTGACCGACAAACGGGTGCTGCGCACGATTCGCCGCTTCTTGCAGGCGGGAGTTATGGAGCAGGGATTGGTGAGCCCGAGGCGGGAGGGTACGCCGCAAGGCGGGCCGCTGTCGCCGTTGTTGTCGAACATCATGCTCGACGATCTGGACAAGGAGCTTGAGCGGCGAGGACACCGGTTCTGCCGGTACGCCGACGATGCGAACATATACGTCCGGACAAAGCGAGCAGGAGAACGGGTACGGGAATCAGTGACCGCATTCATTACGAAGAAGCTGAAGCTGAAGGTCAATGAGGAGAAGAGCGCGGTCGATCGGCTATGCAATCGTTCGTTCCTGGGCTACACGATGTTGCCGGGAAAATCAGCGCGCCTGCGGGTCGCACCGGAATCGGTGCAACGGCTTGCAGGCAGACTGCGGCAGGTATTCCGAATGGCCAGGGGGTGGAGCCTGACGAAGACAATCCAGGAACTCACCCCGATACTTCGTGGCTGGGGTAACTACTACCGGCTCACAGACGTCAAAGCCACATTCGAGCGACTCGACCAATGGATTCGACGGCGGTTGCGGTGTATACTCTGGCGACAATGGAAACGCTCGTTGACGCGAGCACGACGCCTGATGACCCGCGGCCTGACTGAAGAGCAGGCGTGGCGCACGGCCACCAACGGTCGTGGTCCATGGCGGAACGCCGGTGGCGATTCATGAACTACGCCTACCCCAAAAGCTTTTTCGATCAACTTGGTCTCTTTTCACTGCTGGACATGCTGCGACTGCATTGGGGTCGTTCATGAACCGCCGTATACGGAACCGTACGTACGGTGGTGTGAGAGGACGGCGGGGGTGACCCCGCCTCCCACTCGATTTCACCAATCAGAGAGAACACTAGAATGTCGACGATTCAATCCATTGCCATCCGGCGAAACCGACGCGCTGCGTACCTGTTCCTTCTGCCAAACATCGCCGGCTTTCTCGTATTCATTCTGCTTCCGGTAGTGGCCTCGCTCACAATCAGCGTGACGGACTGGAATGGCTTCACCCGAGCCAACTTCGTTGGCGTGGGCAACTTCGTAAGCATGTTCAGTAGCACAGCTTTTCGGATCTCCCTCGTGAACACACTGACGTACTCGCTGTTCGTCGTCCCTTTCACTGTGATGCTGTCCCTGCTTGTAGCCATCATGTTGAACTCGGATCTCGCCGGACTCTCGTACTTCAGGACTGCCTTCTATCTGCCCCATATTTCGGCCAGCGTTGCGGTGGCAGTGATTTGGCAGTTGATCTTTCATCCAAACCTCGGACCGATCAATAGTTTCCTCATGCGCCTCGGCGTCCAGAATCCGCCGAGGTGGTTCGGATCGTCGGACTGGGCAATGACGGGCGTTATTGTCGTCAGCATCTGGAAGCGAGTGGGATACTTCATGGTCCTGTTTCTAGCCGGTCTGCAGACTATCCCGCGTCAATTGTACGAAAGCGCCGATATAGACGGCGCCTCGACCATTAGAAAGCTCTGGCACATCACCATTCCGATGATCTCTCCAACAACCTTTCTGGTGACGATCATGGCTACCATTGCATCGTTCAAGGCATTCGATCTGATCTACAACCTTACGTTGGGCGGTCCCGGAAGAGCGACCAACGTGCTTGTCTACACCATCTATCAGGAATCGTTTCAACGGTTCCGTTTCGGGTACGCTTCTGCGATTGCGTACTTCCTCTTCGCCATCGTACTCCTGGTGACTCTCATCCAGTTTCGCATCCAGAAGAAGTCGGTTCATTACTACTGAGGTATATCGCATGCAACTTCGCAAAGCAGCTGTGTCTCGCTGCATTCTTTACGCTGTTCTGATTATCACCTCCCTGCTCATGATCGCTCCGTTTCTTTGGATGATATCTTCATCTCTCAAACTCGAGAAAGAGGTTTTTGAAGTTCCGATCAAGTGGATACCCGAGAAGTTCCAATGGACCAACTTCGCCGAGGTCTTCGAACGAGGCCCCTTCCTCAGGTACTACCTTAACACCGTGGTGATAGCAGTCTCTGTAACCGTGCTGCAAATTGTCACCTGTTCTCTAGCGGCATACGCGTTTTCGAAGATTGAGTTTCCAGAGAGGGATACGCTCTTCCTCCTGTACTTGAGCACGATGATGATTCCGTTCGCCGTCATCATGATTCCACAGTTTGTCGTGATTCGAACGTTAGGTCTCCTCGATAGCCTACTGGCCCTTGTCCTGCTCCACGCGTTCAATCCGTTCGGCGTGTTTCTGTTCCGACAGTTTTTCATGGGGATCCCTGGCGAATTGAGCCAGTCGGCACGGATTGACGGGTGCGGGGAGTTCTGCGCGTATAGCAGGATCGTGTTGCCACTCGCGAGCCCAGCAATCGTCAGTCTCGTGATATTCACATTCGTGGCCCAATGGAACGACTTTCTTGGACCGCTCATATACCTGAGCACGGAGACAAAGAAGACGCTACAACTGGGATTGAGGACGTTCAGAACTCAGTACAACCAAGAGTATGCGCTTCTGATGGCCGCGTCACTGGTTGCGATGCTACCTACAATCCTGGTCTATCTGTTCGCACAGAAACGCTTTGTTGAAGGCGTAGCGGTGACCGGTCTCAAGGGATGAGTGGCGGATGCGGATTCTGCTGACGGGTGCAGCTGGATTTCTCGGGCGCGGCATTCGCGAATCGCTTGCGCCACTGCACGACGTCATATGCCTTGACCCTGTGGATACTGAGCCAGTTCGGGAGAGAGAAGAGATTGTGCTCGCAAGTGTCACCGACAGGGAGGCGATAGCCCGGGTGATGGCGGGCGTCGACACCCTGGTCATCACCCACATGCTGTCTCGTACGACCGAACGTGGCGCGTACCAGGAGTCGCCGTCAGCTGCGATCGACGTTAACGTGAAGGGCACTTTGCTGCTCATGCAGGAGGCAGTGAAGAACTCCGTCAGAAGGGTGATCCTCATTTCGTCCGAGTCCGTCGTTCGGCCATTCGTCGCGCAGGGTGGTGTCGTACCTCACGACGCAGAACCTACGCCTGCAGCTGATCTCTATATCCTCACGAAAGTGTTCCAGGAAAAGGTCGTTGAGGGCTTTCACAACGAGTATGGGATCGAGGTGGTTGTACTCAGAATCGGTGGTGTCTGTCGCGTCGACCCGGCAACGCGGCGGGTGTACCCGAAGTACGAAGGTGCGGAGTGGACCAGGAACGAACCAGGGATGGTCGAGCGAGGCGATGTCGGACTCGCAGTCGGTGCGTCCGTACAGTTGGAGCATGTGACCTACGAACGGATGTTTGTCATGGGGTCCTCGCTGGCAAGGCAGCACTTTGACGTGCAGTACACCGAGAAGAAGCTCGGCTGGCGACCCAGGTTCGACTTCAGCTGGATGGATGGCAGAGGCCCGACTCGTCTCTGAGGATACCGTGATGAAGCAGATCAACTCCTTGCTCAAGAAATGCGGCAATAGGAGCACCAGGGAGCTCATCAACGAGCTTGAGGAGCTTGGTGTGTTCGCCGTTCTCAACGACATTGGATAGCGATCGTCCGCA
>PWUO01000187.1 GCA_003562555.1 Dehalococcoidia bacterium | reverse complement strand
GGGAGGAAGGTCGGCTCGTTTGGAGACGCCGGGTGCCTGAGCTTCTTCCCGAGCAAGATCCTGGGCGCCTGTGGTGATGCCGGCATGATAGTAACCGGCGATTCATACGTGGCTGAACGCGTGCGCGCGCTGCGCAGTCACGGCTCTACAAGGAAGTACTATCACGACTTCGCGGGGATAAACAGTCGGTTGGACGCACTCCAGGCGGCAGTGCTGCGAGTGAAGCTGCGCTGTCTGGAGGAACGGATCGAACGGCGCCGGGCGATTGCCACACTATATGCCGCCCTGCTGCGAGGCATCCCGGGCATCAGCCTGCCGCGGGAGAACGATGGCGCGCTCCACGTGTACAACTACTACACCATCCGGATCACCGGCGGCGCACCACGCGATACAGTTGCGTCGTATCTGGCGGAACGCGGGATCGCCACTGCGGTCTACTACCCGAAATCGCTGCACCTCCAACCGGTGTACGAGGCGTTAGGTCACACGTACGGCGATTTTCCGGTCTCAGAGACAGCACAGGACGCGGTGCTGTCCCTGCCAATGTACCCGGAGCTCACAGTCGACCAGGTCGAAGAGATCGCGCACACACTCGTGTCGTGCCCCGCCCTTCGCGACTCTGACCTGCACGCCTGATAGCGCTTCAGGCTGCCTCACGCGCCAGTCGGTCCGCAAGTCCCCAGTATGGATCGATCCTCGGATGCACCAGGGGACGCTTGGTCCCGCCATCGACTATGGTCAGGCCATCCTCGGGGGGCCGCACCTCGCCGATGACCGCGGCGGTAATGCCGTGACCATCGAATTCCTTGAGGAGCGGTGTCGCCTCTGACTGGTCGATCATCAGCAGCAGGGTGCCCTCACTTATCGCGCTGAATAGATCGAACCCGAACAGATCGGCGGTGCGCCTGATGACCGGCTGAACCGGGATGGACTGCTGCTCTATCCTGAGGCCGTAGCCCCCCGCTGTCGCCATCTCCTGCAGTCCTCCCCACACCCCGCACTCAGTCGCGTCGTGCATCGCACGCACACCCGGAAACGCGCGGGCGATGGCGCAGTCGTCAAGTACAGACATCTGGTAGAAGATATCCTCCGCCTCCTTCTGAAACTCGGGGCCACCTGCATTCAGGAAATGACCGGGGAACGAGACGGCAAGCAGGCCGGTGGCCTCGACAGCCGGGCCCTTGGTGATGATAACGGCATCACCGGGCCGGACGAGGTGTGGACCACGAAGGTCGGCTTCCGGTCCCACAGCCATCGCGGTGGCGCCGCCGACCATCGGGTAGTTGCACCCGGCGTAGCGTGCCGTGTGCCCGGTGACGATGCTGATTCCGTACTTCACCGCCTCACGGTGTACCGCATCCCACATCTCCTCAAGCTGGACTGCAGTCATCTCGGGCGGCAGATTGAGATCTATCGCGAGGTAGCGCGGCACCAGTCCGGATACCGCCACGTCACAGAAGACGATATGGAAGCCAAACCACGCGGCTCGCGAGAACCCGTACGCCGGTACGATGAAGAACGGGTCTGTGGACAGCGCCAGACACTGTTCGCCGAACTGCAAGACCCCGTAGTCAACACCGTGCCGTGGGCCGATGACGATGGCGGGGTCAGGCGCACCCAGGCGGGGATACACAACGCGGTCGAAGAACTCAGGGGGTATCTTGCCCAGTTCGGGCAGGTCGGTATCGATGGACATACATTCCTCCCTTCGCAGGTCTTAACCTGATCAGGTTCAAAGGGTCCCCCGCCAGGCGGGGCTCTCAGCCTCAACATCGAAGCTCCCCCGGAACCACCATCATTTTACGAACGGTGCATCGACAGTGTCAATTGTGGCTATCGTTGAGCGAACCCACAGAACTGTGGACCACCACGGCAGATTCGTGGAAATCCCTCGCATGCCTGAATCCACATCCCCGAAGCGACTCTGGCCGGCAGACGGAATTTCGACCCCTGACGCATGCTTCCGGTGTACAATAGGTCGGCAGCATAACGGATAATTACGTCCGGAAAGCGAGGTCAGCGCAATGGAGATCGTAGGGCCAAATATCAGTCAGACAATCGAGCGGAACATCGCGATGGAGTTGGTTCGCGTCACGGAGGCGGCCGCCATGTCGTCTGCACGCCACATGGGACGTGGCGACAAGAACCTGGTGGACCAGGAAGCGGTCACGGCCATGCGGTACGTGCTGGGTCACATCGCGATGGACGGTGTGGTAGTCATCGGCGAGGGCGAAAAGGACGAGGCACCGATGCTGTACGTAGGGGAACACATAGGTGACGGCTCACAACCATACGTCGATATCGCGGTTGACCCAATCGACGGAACAACCCTGTGCGCCAAAGGATTGCCGGGCGCGATCTCAGCAGTGGCACTGTCTGAGCGCGGTACGATGCACTGCCCCGTGCAGTTCTACTACATGGACAAGATAGTCACCGGACCCGAGGCCGCCGAGTACATCGATATCAATGCACCGGTATCGATGAACCTGAAGTCGATCGCGGCGGCCAAGAGGAGAAAGGTGAGCGAGCTTACCGTAGTTGTGCTCGACAGACCCCGTCACGACAAGCTCCTGCAACAGATACGGGGAACCGGTGCGCGCGTGAAGCTGATCACTGATGGCGATGTCGCCGCAGCCATAGAGGCGACCATGCCGGATCGTGAGGTTGACGCATTGATGGGCATCGGCGGTACTCCCGAGGCAGTCCTCTCAGCGGCCGCCATTCGCTGCCTCGGCGGTACGATTCAGTGCAAAGCGTGGCCGCGCACAGATGAAGAGCGCAAGAAGGCCGAGGACGAGGGCGTGGACGTCGATAAGGTCTACCGAACCGAGGACCTCGTATCGGGCAACGAGATCTTTTTCGCTGCGACCGGGGTGAGCAGCAGCGTCCTGCTCAAGGGTGTGCGCTACTTCCGTGGCGGCGCCACCACCAACTCGGTGGCCATGCGCAACAAGTCCGGCACTATCCGCTGGATAGAGTCCTGGCACAACTTCGAGAGGCTGGACAAACTGAGCGACATCGACCTGCACTAGGCTCGACACGTTGACGCACTGCGCTCCGGTACGAATACACGTGAAGGGACCACCCGTCAACTGGTGGTCCCTTCGTCTATCCGGCAGCAATCTCAGCTAGTAATCTATTCTGTACAACCCTTCTGCGTCCGCCTGCCTGAGTGCGGCGAACACTGCATCAGCAGTGACAGGCACTGCCTCGTTGAAGATGGTCTCTCCCTTCTTCGTCGCGGCATTCGCCACCTTCATGAGGTCATGGTCAGACACGTCTCCCAGGCCTATCTCTTCCAGCGTAGTCGGCAGACCCACCTCCTCACAGAATCCGTATACCTCATCGATCAGGTGGGCAGGCTTGTCAGTCAGGAACAGCGATGCGAGGACGCCAAACGCGACCTTCTCACCGTGATACTGATCGTGGGCTTCTTCGAGAACCGTAAACCCGTTGTGTATCGAATGGGCCGCGGCCAGCCCTCCACTCTCGAATCCCAGACCACTCAGCAGCGTGTTGGCCTCGACTATGTGGTCGAGTGCCGGAGTCACCACGCCTGCCTCACATGAGAGTTTGGCGCTCAGTCCATACTCAAGCAGTGTGTCGTAACACAGTCTCGCCAGAGCGTACGCAGTCCGTGAACCGTGGTCGCCAGTGATGTTCGGCGCGTATTTCTTCCGACACGATTCGGATTCGAACCATGTGGCCAGCGCGTCACCCATACCCGATACGAGGAAACGTGCAGGGGCCTTGGCCACCACCCAGGTGTCGAGAATCACCAGATCGGGATTCCTGGCATGAAACACATACCGCTTCACCTGTCCATCCGGCGTGTAGATGACAGATACCGCACTACAAGGAGCGTCGGTCGAGGCGATGGTCGGCGCAATCGCAACGGGCAGCTTCATGGCACCGGCAACCGCCTTCGCGGTATCAATGGTCTTGCCGCCCCCCATGCCCGCAACTACGTCGCAACCGGCCTTCGAAGCCACCTCGGAGATGCGTGATATCTCCTCGTCCGAGGATTCGCCCCCGAACCTCTCCACCACAAGCTTCACATCCTTCTCGATGTCGTCCCTGAACCCGGGCAGCAGGTGGTCGAGCACATACGGATCGCAGATCAGGAAGCCTTTCTTGCCGAAGCGGGACATCTCACCGCCCAGTCTATTGAACGCGTGCGCGCCCTGAACGTAGCGACCGGGAAATACGCTTGTACTGATCATAGTCACCCCCTTAACCACATCGAATTGCCGGCCCCCAGCCGCGTCAGAGCCATCGCTGACCACAGAAGCGACGGGACGCCACTTCCTCATGCTAGCATGGGCCGCGCGGCATAGCCAACGCTTGCAAGATGCCCGCCACGTCAGGACCGGTTCTCCACCACGTTCACCGTCTGGCAACATATAGCGCGTTCGCAACCGGCAAAGGCCCACATCAGGGGTCGTCACGCTCAGGCAGAAGCGTGATGCAGCATCTCATCCTCAGTCTCTGATTCATCATCATTCATGCGTTGTCCTATGTGATTGCGGGACCACGTGCGGTGAGGTTCAGCGGCGCTCTCTCCAGGGGAAAGGACAGACTGCATGACTACCACAGGGACATGGACGATGAGACACAGTCCACGTACGTACAGAAGTGGTTCCTGCCGGCTCAGCGTCTGCGCCGGCTGCTGTTCACGATCGTGTTCCACCCGGCCATGGGAGTGCTGAGCAGCCTTACCTTGCCCCTGGTGCTTCTCTCCGCATTCGGGCTGGTGTTCGTGTTCAACGATATGGGATGCGCGAACCCGGGCCCTCATGGACATCGAAAGGCAGGTCCATTCGAGGGACCGCCACCTGAGAAAGGCCAGGCTCTGAAGACTGTACTTCGAGACGTTGCTCTACTCGCTGCTGGCGGGGTTGGGCGTTACCTGTCTGCTGATCAGCAAATACAAGCAACGGCCACTGCTGCGCGCTTGCCGTTCAGTCTCTGCCGGTGAAGGGTACGAGAAGTACTGGTGCGGCCGAGTGACGCGCGACCGCGTCGCTGACGCTTCCTACGAAGAATCCGGAGAGGTACCCTCGGCCTTGCCTGCCAATCACGACCAGACTGACATCGTCGTGCTTCGTGCGCTCGACAATATCCTTTTTCGGGACGCCATACGAAATCTCAATGCGAACGTCTGAGGCACCCCGTTGCTGCAGGTCATCCTTCAATGCCTCGAGCCGTCCGGCATCAATGCGATTGAACTCCTCGAGGCGATCTTCGAGGTGCCCACCCAGCTTCGTCCTGTCCTGCACATGCAGGAGTGTAATCCTTCTCGCACCCAGTTCCGCGAGGGCTTCCAGATGCTCGAACGCATGCTGCGCGTTGTCAGAGAAGTCCGTGGCGAACAGGACATGCCCGAGGAAGTCGCACTCCTCCTGCATCTCGCACACCACATTGCCTTTGACCTTGGTCAGTTTGACACGGACAACCAATACCGGCAGTGTAGCGTTGTTGATGACACCTGCGGCAACGCCACCCAGCAATACTTCCTGTGACATGGATTGGCCCCGTGAACCTACCACAATAAACGAGCAGTCACGCTGCTCAGCCTGCCTTCCGATCTCGACTTGCGGCAGTCCCAGCACCATATCGGAACTCACGTGGAACCCCTCGGCCTGAAGTTGTGTGACCTGCCCATCCAGCAACGGCCTGGTGAGTTCCATCAGCCGGGGCGCCAGTGTCCCCACATCTCGGATGTTGAAGCAGTGCAACAGCACGACGTCGGTCGTTCCGAGCGCCTTCAGGCCTACGGCGCAACGGAGCATTTGTGCACATGCGTCCGAGAGGTCAGTGGCAATCAAGGCCTTCTGGTGCATCTCGATGCCTCCCTCCTGATTATGTCACTTCCGGCCGAAACCAGTGCTGCGTGCGCACGCATATCTTCACCAGCAACAGCATCACCGGGACCTCGATGAGCACGCCCACCACGGTAGCAAGCGCCGCGCCGGACCCGAGACCGAACAACATCACCGCGGTCGCTATAGCGACCTCGAAGTGGTTCGAGGCGCCTATCATCGCCGTAGGCGCAGCATCGGCGTAGGAAAGTCTGAACAGCCTGGACAGACCATAGCCGACACCAAAGATGAGTGTCGTCTGCAGAAACAATGGGATGGCAATCCACAGTATTGTGAGCGGATTTGCCACAATAACGTCGCCCTTGAAGCTGAACAGCAGCACCAGTGTAACGAGCAGGGCTGCGATGGTCACCGGCGTCAGCACATGGAGAAACTTCTCGCTGAACCAGATCGGCCCCTTGGCAGCGATGACCCACTTCCTCGTCAGGAAGCCTGCGGCCAGCGGCAGCGCCACGTACGCACCAATCGAGAGCAGCAGGGCTTCCCAGGGCACGGGCAAACGTCCAACACCCAGCAGGAACCCACCGAGGACTCCGTAGAGCACGAGCATGGTCAACGAGTTGATCGCTACCATGACGAGCGTGTGTCCGGCGTTGCCACGAGCGAGGTAACCCCACACCAGCACCATGGCGGTGCATGGCGCGATGCCAAGCAGTATCGCGCCCGCAAGATAGCTGCGCCAGAGAGGTATTTCCAGCATCTTCACGCCCTCGTGAAGGACCACTGTGCCCGCACCGTGCTCCGCACCAACAGGAAGATCAAGTCCTAGCGGCATCCTCACGAGGTCCATTGCCTCGGGCCCTATAAAGCCACGAAAGACAATGCCCAGGAACAGGAATGCGATGCCGTACATCGTGAAGGGTTTGACCGCCCAGTTGATGAACAGCGTCAGGCTCACCGGCTTCACGCTCTTCCCCGCCTTGATGACCTCGGCGAAATCGATCTTCACCATGATGGGGTACATCATGAAGAAGAGGCAGATCGCGATCGGGATTGACACCACCGGTGCCCCATCAATGACTATTGCAAAACCGTCGAGAGTTTGCGCGAGGCCGGGAGCTACCCGACCAAGTACTATTCCGCCTGCTATGCACAGCGCCACCCACAGGGTGAGGTAGCGCTCAAATACGTTCGTCATGCGTCGCTCATCGGCGCGACTGCCGTCAGTCATAAGGTCTCCCTTCGATCAGACAGGTTTGACTGCGGTGATGACAGCAGAGCGCACGTACTCATCGTAGCCATGTCCCCAGCCGCGGACTATCTCCACACTGTCCTCCCTCACCTCCACCCGCACCCGGGTGAACCCGGCATCACGCAGCATCTGCTCGATTTCGCTCACACGCGCAGCACCACCGACACAGCCACAGAACGCGGCCTCATCCCCCGCGATGCGCTCAGGGATCGGCCTGATGGCCACCACATCCGATACCGCGAGTCGACCACCCGGCCGCAGAATGCGATACGCGTCGCTGAATACCGCCGCCTTGTCCGGCGAGAGATTGATGACGCAGTTCGAGATGATCACATCGACGGATGCGTCGGCGACTGGCAGATGTTCGATCTCACCAAGGCGGAACTCGACATTGACGTAACCCGCTTCACGTGCGGCGCGTCGCGCTTTGGTTACCATGTCCGGTGTCATATCGACGCCGATAACGGCGCCGTCCACCCCAACCTGACGTGCGGCGAGAAAGCAATCCAGTCCTCCGCCGCTTCCCAGGTCGACCACCGTCTCTCCCTTCTTGAGTTCAGCGATAGCCTGCGGATTCCCGCAGCCAAGTCCCATGTCAGATCCCTCCGGAACCTCAGCCACATCACCTGGAGAGTAGCCCAGCTTCGCCGCATACACTATCGTGTTACGACCGCGGGAATCGCAGTCACCGTCACAACAGGAGCCGTCCTGGCGCGCTATGCCACCGTAACGGGATCGAACCTGTTCACGCAGCGCGTCTTTGTCAGAAATACTCATGGGCGAAACAACCTCCGTTCAGTTACCGGCCGCCAATCGTTCGTTGGACTTCGGCATGCGCTGACCGCGGCACAGTTCCTCAGGGTCACACGAGAGAATATGCTCAAGCGCGGCACGGTCCGCCGCGACTTCAGGCGAATGCGAAAGTGATTCTTCGAGCCACCCCCGCAACGACCCGGGAAACGTGCCTGAGAGCCTGTAGTAGACCCAACGCCCCTTCTTGCGACTCTGCACCAAATCGGCACCGCGCAGAATACTCATGTGGCGGGACACAGTAGCGGTGGACAGGCCGAGCAGTTCCGTTAGTTGGCAAACGCAGAGTTCGTCATGCTGCATCAGGACCGCAACCACTCGCAACCTGCTCTGATCGG
>PWUO01000068.1 GCA_003562555.1 Dehalococcoidia bacterium | reverse complement strand
GTTCATCGCTCTGCCCCACGGGGTCTGGTACCTGTCCGTGAAGTATGGGCCGAATTCGGCGGCGTAATTGCCCTCGGGACCGAAGTGGTTGTACACGACGTCAAGCACCACAGCCATGCCGGCTGTGTGGCATGCGTTTGCGAGTCGCTTCAGGGCTTCCGGCCCACCGTAGCTGTTCTGCACCGCGTAGGTGTAGCTTCCATCGTAACCCCAGTTCCTCTCTCCGGAGAATTGGGCTACCGGCATCAACTCGATTGCGGTGATTCCAAGGTCGTGAAGCCGTGGCAGGCGCGGAATGATGGCATCAAAGGTTCCCTCTTCCGTGAACGTCCCCACGTGAAGCTCGTACAACACGTACTCGTGCAGGGGAATGCCACGCCAGGACTGGTCGGTCCACTCGAAGCCTGTGGAACACACTTCGGACGGTCCGTGTACGCCCTCGGGCTGGTAGCGTGAAGCCGGGTCAGGACGCTCGATGCTTCCGTCAAGCACGTAGAGATACCTCGTTCCTGCGGGAACGCCGGTGACTGTCACCGTATGGTAACCACGGTCTCTCCGCGATAAAGTCACGATTCGGTCGATCGGCGGGAGTAGGCTGACGGCGACATCCTGGACGAACGGCGCCCAGACAGAGAACACGCAGGTGTTCTCTCCGAGGTAGACCGCTCCAGGTACGGGCTGGTTCGTCATGCCTTAGTCTCCCCGGACAGGTGGAAGAACACGGTTGCCAGCGGTGGCAACGTGACCTCGATGGAATATGGTCTGCCGTGGTAGACCTCCTGCACAGCGTCCACGTTCGACACCGGGGTGCCACTTCCTCCGTACTGTGGATCATCACTGTTCAACAGGACGGTCCACGTACCGTTCCTCGGCACGCCCAGTCTGTAGCCCGGTCGTGGTACCGGAGTGAAATTGCACACCACCAGCACAAGCTCGTTCGCGCCCACACTCTTTCTTAGAAAGGCCAGGACGCTCTGCTCCACATCGTCGGCATTGATCCATTCGAACCCTGCCGGAGAGCAGTCCAGTTCGTGCAGTGCAGGGGTATCTCTGTAGACCCCGTTGAGTCTGGATATCCATTCGTTCGTCTGCGCATGACGGTCGTATTCCAGCAGGTGCCAGTCCAGGCTGGAATCGTGGTTCCATTCCGTCCACTGGGCCAATTCCGCACCCATGAACAGCAGCTTCTTGCCGGACATCCCGTACATGTAGCCGTACAGGGCACGCAGGCTGGCGAACTTCTGCCACTCGTCTCCCGACATCTTGCCGAGAAGAGAACCCTTGCCGTGGACCACCTCGTCGTGTGATAGCGGTAATACGAAGTTCTCGGTGAATCCATATAGCATGCGGAACGTCAGCAGCCGGTGGTGGTACTTGCGGTGGACGGACTCGCGCCCCATGTAGGCAAGCGTGTCGTGCATCCACCCCATGTCCCACTTCAACCCGAAGCCAAGGCCACCGAGGTAGGTCGGCCGTGAAACCATCGGCCACGCCGTCGATTCCTCCGCTATCGTCTGCACGTCGGGATAACTGCGGTAAACCTGTTCGTTGAGTTGCTTCAGGAAGGAAATGGCGTCGAGGTTCTCTCGGCCTCCCTGTCTGTTCGGTATCCATTCGCCTGCCTTGCGCGAGTAGTCGAGATAGAGCATGGAGGCGACCGCATCGACTCGAAGTCCATCGGCGTGATACTTGTCGAGCCAGAAGAGCGCGCTGCTGAACAGGAAACTGCGCACCTCGTTTCGTCCGTAATTGAAGATATAGCTGCTCCAGTCAGGATGAAACCCCTGGCGGCGGTCGGCGTGCTCGTACAGATGAGTGCCGTCGAAGTAGGCTAACCCATGCTCATCTGTCGGAAAATGGGAGGGCACCCAGTCCAGGATCACGCCGATGCCATGCTGGTGCAGGTAGTCGATCAGGTACATGAGGTCCTGTGGGGTACCGTATCGGCTCGAGGGTGCGAAGTATCCGGTCGTCTGATAGCCCCATGAACCGAAGAAGGGGTGTTCCATGATGGGAAGGAACTCGACATGCGTGAACCCGGTGCGGTTCACGTGTTCGGCCAGCAGTGGGGCCAGTTCCCTGTAGCTGAGTGAGCGGTTGCCTTCAGCCGGTACGCGGCGCCATGAACCAAGGTGTACCTCGTAGATGGAGAGCGGACTGGACAGTGTGTGACGGGAGGCCCTCTTCTCAAGCCACTCCTTGTCGTTCCATGTGTAATCCATGTCCCACACGATCGATGCGGTGCGTGGTGGTGTCTCACAGTGCAGAGCGAACGGGTCCGTCTTGGCGACCTTGAAGCCATGATGACGCGACTGTATGTGATACTTGTAGAGACTGCCTTTGCCAAGGCCTGTGCAAAACCCCTCCCATATCCCTGATGATCCCCTCGGCTTAAGCGGATGACTCCGGGGGTTCCAGTCGTTGAAGTCGCCAACGAGCGACACCGCGCTCGCATTGGGTGCCCACACCGCGAAGTGCACCCCATCCTTGCCCTCCATGCACATCATCCTGGCTCCGAGCTTATCGTAGAGGCCAAAATGCGTGCCCTCATTGAACAGGTAGATGTCATCCTCGGTGAGGTGGGTGTATCCATGAATCATGTCGTGTGTCATCTAGTCACCTCCAGTTCCGCGGGCAGTCTCGTGCATTGCGTCCCGCAGCATTCGCAGCCCCTCCCTCACGGCAGGGTCTTCCGGAATTCTCTCCAGTGTCTTTGCAGCCCTGCTTCTCCAACTTGGATACGCGTCGCCCACACCCGGAATATTCTGCTGCACGGTCTCCAGCCAGAGGTCTTCCATGGTGACGATTACGAATCTCGCCCGGCTCTTGCCCAACCATTGCAACACGCATCCTAGCACGGTATGCGCATCCCTTGTGGTTCTGACCTGGGGGCAGACGGATTCGAGCATTGCCAGCAGTGCCTTCCTGGCCTTCCTTCTCTTCTTCTGTTCAGAAGGGACGGCGTCCTGAGGGAGCACGCCGACACGTGCTTGTTGACGTATGTCAAGCCCCTCCCACATTGAGCTGAATGGTGGCATGTCGTGAGTGTTGATGCTTGCCATGCAGTTCGCGGGGATGGACGGAGTCCTCTCCCCTGCAATTCCGTCCATCTCATAGTACAGCACGAACATGCGGTTAAGTCCGTGGCGAGACATGGTCCGTCGCACCTCCTGCGGCACGGTGCCGAGGTCCTCGCCGATTATTGCAGTCTTGTGGCGATGCGATTCCAGGCTGAGCAGGGCGTACATCTCCTCCGGCCGGTATCGGAGGTAGGTTCCTGCGCTCGCATTTTGCCCTTCAGGAATACAGAACACGTGGTGCATTCCCATCACGTGGTCTATCCTCAGCACCTGAGAGCTGCGCATGTGGTGCGCAAGGTAGCGCCTCACGTAATCATAGCCACTCTCACGAATACCCTCCGGATGCAGAGGAGGGCTGCCCCACCTCTGTCCGTTGGTAAACACGCTGTCCGGCGGCGCACCGGTTGACACGCCTGCAACGAAAGAGTCGCGGGAATACCACGTGTCGAATCCCTCCGGGTGGACTCCCACCGGAAGATCGAGATAGAGCCCGACTCCGTGCGCTGCGGCGCGTGCGACGCAATCGTCCATTTGCAGTTGCGCCAGCCACTGCACGAACTCATGGTAGCTGCGAGCCTCCTGCTCGAAATGTGCTTCGTTCAGATCTCCGCCACGTGCCGGATCCGGCCATTCCTGCCAGGTCATGCCCAGCTTCTCCCTCGCGGCGCGAAACGATGCGTAGGATGACAGCAATGGATGAGACGATGCATAGCTCCGCAGCGACGACTTCAATGTGTCAGTGGTCTCCACGTGTGCGTGCAACGCAGTCAGGACCCTGCGCTTAAGTTGTTGCACCTCGTAATACGCAACCTCGGAACTTCGTCGCACGGATTCGAGTGATGTCAGGAAGCCCCTGTCCTGCAGAAGCGCAAGAGCCGCCGGGCAGTCGCTCAGGAATGGGATATGCCCCACATCGATGTAGAACTCGCTCCACAACAGTCGTGTTACCGGCAGGTATGGACTGGGCTCGTTGCCTTCCTCATAGAAACATGGCAGCAGTGGCAGGGTGCCGACAAGGTGGCCACCCTCGCGTGATGTGAACTCAGCAAGTTGCTGGAGTTCACCGTAGCTGCCGGCACCCCAGTCGGTGTCGCTCCTCAATGCATACAACGGGGCGAACAGGCCCCAGACCCGTTTCTGGTCGAACTCTCCGTGATAGCATCGACGGGGAGCACTGATCAGCAGGCTCGAAGTCTCACGGCCACCCTGCGTGCACACCAGCCTGTGATAGCCAGGAGGAAGTTGCAGGTTGAGAGGCACGGTGATCTGCAGGGATGTGCAGCAGCCGCTTCTACCTACGTCAGCGATTCCATCCGCTGTACAGCGGCGGGCCTCTACCGGCATTGTGTGCCCGTCTTCGGTCAGGACATGCAGCCCGGGGATAGCGTCATCGCCTGCGGTGGCGCGAATGCTGATACTGGAGAGGCGACCGTCCCACGCCACTACGACGGGCTCAATGGGGCGGTCCGGTGATGGCAGTTTGCTCCGCGAAGCTGCGGAGATGTCACGATCGACCGTTACGCCGAGCGCCCCCAACAGTGACTGGAGCGTGTCCTCAGACGCGTACACCCGCTCGCCCTGCACGTTGAAGTATGATGTCTGGATGCCGTGAAGTCGTGCCAGTCTTCGCAGCCGTGCCGCATGGAACTTCCTTGTCATAAGCCCGACTCGATCACCTGTAGAATCCCCTGCAGAGGTACGCTCAACCAGTTTGGGCGGTTATTCATCTCGTAGCTGACCTCGTAGAGGGCCTTCTGCAGCAGGTAGCCATCCAGAAGGACCTCCAGGTCCTCCGGTCTTGAAGGGAGTACCGGCGCGTCCGACATCAGTTCAAGGTACGAATGCAGGAACGATGCGGAGACCCAGTAGTACCAGGCGCGTGCCCAGTCCGCCAATCGTGGCACGTCCTCGCTCCTGATGACGGTGCTGGTCTGTCCATGCAGTGCCACATGAGAGGCATAGTGAAAGGATCGAAGCATTCCTGCCACGTCCTTCAGCGGAGAGTGCTTGATGCGTCGCTCTCCAAGGCTTCGTGCGGGCTCCCCCTCGAAGTCCACTATGACGAAGTCGCTGCCGGTGTAGAGCACCTGCCCGAGATGATAGTCGCCGTGGCAGCGGATGCGCATGGCTGAGACGCGCCGACGCGTGACCGCCTGGAAGCGGGACAATACCTCATCGCGGTGCGCCAGAACCTGATCAGCGGCCTCCCTGATCTCTGGAGGTAGCGTTCCTGCAACTGACTTAAGTCCGGACATCACCTGGACGACATACGCGCGGTAGCCATGATACAGAGAGCGCTGGTACATGGCCGAGAACGGCTCGGGGGCAAAGGACTCTTCTTCCACAGCCGATGCGAGCGCAAGGTGCAACTCCGCGGTTCGCTGGCCGAGGAGTCGTGACGATTCCAGGTACGGTGCCATCAGTTCTGCGAAGATTGGTGGCAACTCTTCCTGACTGAGTTGCAGCAGCGACCGGGATGCGGGTAGTGGCACGCTGACGCCCGGCATGGCCAGCACCTGGTCGTAGTACCGTCCGAGGGCATCGAGCGTGTACTTCCATGCGTCACCTTCATTTCGGACGAAGGTATGCAGTACGGCGAAGGTCACGGGTTCCGACTGCGGAGTGCTGCGGTACTCCAGGGCTCCCGCTACCCTTGGTGCGTTAGTGAACGGTTGTCGCTCGGTCAGGAAGCGGCCGATCTCCAGTTCGGGTGACATGCCCTCTTCCAGCTTTCGATACAGTTTCAGGATGAACCTGTCTCCATATATGATCGAGGAGTTCGACTGCTCAGTTCGCAGCACAGTTGACTCGAGCTTCTCCTGTAGCGGGCCTCGTGTGCGCGTGAACACTGCCCTCGTCCGGTACGCCCCTGCGGCGCCCTTGAGTCCCCTGTAAGTTCGGCGACGTCCGATAGTATCCAATAACGTAGCCCTGAACTCGGCGGACGTCAGCGCATCGTAGACAACTGTGGATGTGCCCTGTGGCTGTCCTTTCACCTCCACAGATGCGATTATCGATTTTGCGCCGTCGGACAGCAACCGGGCTGCCTTTTCTCCATCAGCGAACGCCACCGGCATCAGATAGAGTTCGGACTCGCCCTCCGTGTACTCGATCTTCAATATGATGAGATAGGCGGTTGTGCGGCCCACGGGGATGGCTACGGCCTCCTGAATGCTGCCGGACCTGACCTGCCGAGCCTTGCCGCCAAACCAGCGGGACCGCCTCGCGTATCGCAACAGGGCGGTTTCGAAACGAGGTCGGTACGAACGTTTCAACACATCGTCCGGTCCTCTGCGAACTACCAGTACTGTGGGCCCCTGCTCGATGGCCTTAGGAGAATCCTCGACTCTGGCCTCCTTGGACTCGAGAGAGAACCAGTAGAACGCGTGTGGCCCAAGCGACACCGGATAAGGTGCCTCTGTTATGGCCGGAAACTCGGTGCGTCCGAACAGTTCCACTGGAACCATTCCGATCGCACTGCTGAGATTTAGGTAGGTGTGCTGCGCATGTCGCGACAGGTTCGCCACGACGAGGATCGTCTCTTCTTCGTAGCGACGAACGAAAGCGAGAATCTTCCGGTTCTCTGGATGCAGGAATTCGATTGTTCCGCGGCCGAAGGCGCGGTAGCGCCGCCGGAGGGCGATGAGCCGCTTCATCCACCATAAGAACGAATCAGGGTTGTTCTGCTGCGCCTGAACGTTCAGGGTCTCGTAGTGGTATTCGGGATCGATCGTCACCGGCAGATAGAGTCGCTGGGGATTCGCCGTCGAGAAGCCCGCGTTCCTGTCCGCACTCCACTGCATCGGTGTCCGTACTCCGTTGCGGTCTCCAAGATAGACGTTGTCGCCCATCCCGATCTCGTCGCCGTAGTACACGATAGGCGTTCCGGGCAGAGAGAAGGACAGCGCCTTCATGAGTTCCATCTTCTTGCGGTCGTTGTTCAGCAGCGGGGCAAGCCGGCGCCTGATTCCCAGGTTGATGCGAGTCTGACGGTCGTGCGCGTACACACGATACATGAAGTCCCGTTCCTCGTCTGTGACCATCTCGAGTGTCAGCTCATCGTGATTCCTCAGGAATATCGCCCACTGGCAGGTGTCGGGAATCTGCGGCGTTTGCTCGAGAATATCCACTATCGGGAACCGGTCCTCCATCCGTATCGCCATGAACATACGCGGCATGAGGGGGAAGTGGTACGCCATGTGGCACTCGTCGCCATCGCCAAAGTAGGCGGCGGTATCCTCTGCCCACTGGTTCGCCTCGGCCAGCAGCATGCGGTTCCTGAAGCGGCCGTCCACTTCGCGGCGCAATTCCTTGAGGAACGCGTGCGTTTCGGGAAGGTTCTCGCAACTGGTGCCTTCACGTTCGTACAGGTATGGTACCGCGTCGAGCCGAAGGCCCGATACTCCCATGTTCAGCCAGTACGACATGAGCCGTACTACTGCCTGCCGTACGTGCTGACTGTCGAAATTGAGGTCCGGCTGGTGTGAGTAGAAGCGGTGCCAGTAGTAGGCTCCGGCCTCGGGGTCGTAGGTCCAGTTCGAGCGCTCGAAGTCTTTGAAGATGATCCGTGCATCGCGATACTTGCGTGAGTCGTTGCTCCAGACGTAGAAATCGCGGTACTTGTTCCCTGGCGCAGCGCGCCGGGCCCGTTGAAACCACGGGTGCTGGTCCGAGGTGTGATTGATCACGAGCTCGGTGATGACCCGCAGGCCCCTCTCGTTCGCCGCTCTGACGAACGCCCGGAAGTCTTTGAGTGTGCCGTAGGATGGATGTATGCTGGTGTAGTCCGAGATGTCGTACCCGTCGTCTTTCAACGGAGACGGATAGAACGGGAGCAGCCAGATAGCGGTGACTCCCAGGTCTCGCAGGTAGTCCAGCTTCGCGGTCAGTCCCTGGAAGTCGCCAATCCCGTCCGCATCGGTGTCGTAGAAAGCCCTGACGTGCAGTTCGTAGATGATGGCATCCTGATACCAGAGCGGGTCATCATCCTGCCAGAAGTACGCCGAACTCGCGGAACTCAACGCGTTCCTCCTCACGCACGCGTGGCGCCGGGAAGGGCGCCCGTGGCATTCGTTATCAGGAATATGTGAGCTGTTGGTCCGGAAGGATCCAGGACTACGTAGTTGCGGCGGCCTGACCACTCGTGTGTGTGACCGTTGAGCAGATCATGCACCGCGTAGGTACCGTCATCGGGGATGTCCGCTATACCCGAGTCCAGGGTCACCCAGCCCGCCTGCGAGTGTTTCGGGTCCATACTGACCACGATCAGCAACTGCTCGGACGTTTCCTCATCCCACTTGCGGTACGCTATGAGCATATCATTGTCGACATGCTCAATACTCACGTTACG
>PWUO01000061.1 GCA_003562555.1 Dehalococcoidia bacterium | reverse complement strand
CGGCGCAGACGTCGTAGGGACCTCACCCTTCTGTCGAAGTCGGTCGAGAAGCCAGTCCATGTCGACTTCGGTCTCAAGGTAGTCGGTGCCATCGACAATTGCATGAAGAGGGAGGATGCCGATATCATACGCATCAACCAGTTCCTGCGGCACTGCCGCAGGAGCATCAACGATAACCGCTACTCTACGCTTCATCCTCGCTCCCGGGAACTACCCGTCCGAAGTACCTCGGCATGCGATATATGTTCAATCACTGAGCAGTGTTTGTCAAGCGCGCGGCTGTGTATAATTGCGTACTCAGCAGGGAGGACCAGATGTACAATCGGACGCATCTTCTGACGCCACTGGTAGCACTGGCCGTCATGCTCATCCTCATACCCCTCTCGGGCTGCCGCAGCCTGATTAGCCTGGCGGGCGGCGCGCCACCCTCGGTGGACGCCGTGGTCATGTGCCGCAATGTCGATAGTGATGGAGCCCCAGTCAACCCCACAACGACCTTCTCCCCCGACACGCCGGAGATATTCTGCTCCGTGAAGCTGTCGAACGCCCCGGCAAACAGCAGGGCGCGAGCGGAGTGGATCTATCGTGAGGGTGAGTTGGAAGGGGTACGGGACTACCTCATCGACATGTATACCATCACGACAGAAGGCACGAGGCACATCTACTTCTCACTGTCGATGCCGGATGATGGCTGGCCGCAGGGAATCTACGAACTGGTCCTGTACATGAACGACAAGAGGATGGAGGCGGTGCCGTTTACGGTGTCCGGCACTGCCCCGGTGAGCACGCCAGCGCCTCAAGACCCCGATCCCATGCCCCCTCCAACTCCGACGGGAACGAGTCTCACTGAAGTGACTATGGCACGTGACGTCGCGTCGAACCATGCTCCGATCAGCCCGACGAGCACGTTTGATGCCGGCACACCAACCGTCTACACGACGATGCTCGTAAGCGGCGCACCTCAGGATGGTGTGATGATCAGGGCGGAGTGGTACGACATGGGCCCGTCCACTCCCACGATGCTGGAATGGCACGAGATCGAAGTGGGAGACGGCTACGCCCACTTCTACTACACGAGGTCCAACGGCTGGCCTGCGGGCGACTACGCTATCTGGCTCTACGTAGACGGCGATCTCCGGCAAACCGTACCCTACTCCGTTACCGCGAGCGGCCTGCAGGTTTCCGAGGCGACCATGGCCCGGGACATAGACAGTCAGAAGCGTCCAGTCAGTCCTACTACCACGTTCAGCCCAAGCTCGCCAGCGATCTACTGTTCGGTGCACATCGGCGACCGCCCGTCGGCCACACATGCACAATTCGACTGGTACTACCTGTACGGCTCCGGCCTGAACGTCACCGATCACCTGTACGCATCGGGAGAAATCACTCTCGACGACACCGAAGGATACGAGGGTTTCATCCTGTATCCTCCAGTGTCCGCGGCGTTTCCGAGAGGTGAGTACGCATTCATCCTCTATCTCGATGGCGAGGAGGAGGTCTTCCTGACGTTCACCGTCCAGTAGGAGCCTCACGTCCGTTACGCTTCGCGATATCAGGGGCGCCGTAAGGCGCCCCTCCTTCGTTCAACGCTGCAACGGCTAGCTGCATGACAATCGCAGCTAACGGTTGAGTCTCACGCCACCGGTAAGGCATACTTGCGCCGGACCGCATGACGCACCGACACAGGTCGGCACAACGAGGCGTATCATGCTTCCGCACCAATCACCAGGATGCACCCGCTATTATGAGAATACGAAACGCGCACACACTTACCGGCCACGGCAACATTCCAGGCAGGAGCGCCCTTATCGAGATCATGGAGGCAGGGCTGCAGGCAGCTGATCCATACTGGAACACACGAGACCTTGTGAGGGTGGAAAAAGGCAACCTCGTGGTCGGTGGCAGCCGCTTCGAGCCTGATGGATCGCCGGTAACGGGCGAGGAGGTGTTCAACCTGTCGCACATCGGCCGCATCTTCGTTCTCGGCGCCGGCAAGGGCATACAGCGGGTGGCAAAGGCACTGGAGGATACACTTAGAGACTGCCTGTCCGGCGGTCACGTCATCGATAAGAAGGGACATCCGGTCATACTGGAACGAATCGGAGTCACGCTCGGAGGCCACCCGGTGCCGGACGACGACTGCGTACGTGGCTGCCACCACATCCTTGACCTGCTGCAGGACCTGAGAGAAGACGACCTCGTGTTCACATGTGTCGCCAACGGTGTCTCGGCACTCCTCACACTTCCAGTCCCCGGCGTGACGCTGGAGGACGTCAAAGCCACTACGCGCATCATGCAGATCGAGCACGGAGCACCGACGCATGACCTGAATCCCGTCCGCAATCACCTCGATATGCTCAAGGGAGGCAGGATCTCTCGACGCATCGGAGCCGCCCGCGCAATCCACATCATTGCGATAGAGCCAGGAAGCCACCACACGCTTATGTACGAGAACTACTGGCTGCACTCGCTACCCGACGCAACCACTTATGAGCAGGCGATTGCCAACCTGAAGAAGTGGGATGCATGGAAAGAGATCCCCGCTTCGGTCAGGGAATTTCTGTTGCGTAAGGATCCTGCGCATGACACAGTCAAGGCGGACGAGTACGCACGGCTCGGCCACCGCATCTTCGGCGTCATGCCCGGCCCCTATCAGACGGCCAAAGTACCCGCGGCGATGCGCAAGGCGGAGGAACTTGGTTATCAACCGTACTTCATCGGAGAAGAGGTATCTGCGATTGAGGCGAGCCACGCGGCGGCCTATCTGGCCGAGATAGCGAAGACCATCGAGCGACGAGGCCAGCCATTCCGATCGCCCTGTGCCCTGTTCACGAGCGGGGAGATGGTGGTCACGGTTGGCAAGGAGGGGGGGATCGGTGGAAGGAACCAGGAGTTCGCGCTGGCGGCTGCACAAAGGATAGCGGGAAGCAGTCGCATCGTCGTTGCATCCGTCGATACTGATGGCACTGATGGACCCGGCGGTCGGCTCTCCCCTGATGACGATTCCGTCACATGCCTCGCAGGCGGAATCGTCGATGGATTCACCATGCAAGAGGCAGCCCGTACGGGCATCGACATCGCCGGGGCATTACGATGCCACCATACCACACCGGCACTATTGCAGTTGAACAGTGGCATTCTGGCGGAGCCCAACATCAGTTTGAACGATCTGACAGTCGCCCTCATAATGGGTGAATCGTAGCGAAGAAGGAGACACGAAATGAGCGATGGTTCGACGATCACGTCAATCACAGCGCTGCAGGCATGGAGCTGGCGCGGCCACCCGGCAATCGAGGCCCGTGTGGTCACCGAGAACGGCGCTCTCGGCGTCGCTCAAGTACAGGCTGGCACCTCCGTCGGGCAACACGAGGTGCACTTCATTCATGATGGCGGCACGCGGTGGGGTGGACTGGGCGTCCAGAAGGCCGTCGCCATGGTTAAGGATACGATCGCGCCGGCGCTGATCGGCATGGACGCAATCCGGCAACGCGAGATCGACGGCCGCATGATCGAACTCGACGGCACGCCCAACAAGGCGAAGCTGGGCGGCAACTGTATCGCCGCGGTATCCGCCGCGGTGCTCAAGGCCGCGGCCGCCAGCGTCCGCCTTCCCCTGTATCAGTACATTGGAGGACCGAACGCCTGCGTGATGCCCGTTCCCGGAGTCCTCGCGGTGCTCGGACCGAAGCGATACGGCGGAGGGGAACGTGGAGGAGAGAAGCCAACCTACTCGTTCTACTGCCATGGCTACGAGAGCTTCACCGACGCATCTCAGGCCTGCTGGCAGGTTCGCCAGGAGTTCCGGCGCATCCTGCAGGATCGCAAAGGGCTCAACACGTACAGGATAGACCGGCTGTTCATCGACCAGGAGGGCATATTCGAGCACGACCAGGAGCTGTGGGCGCTGATGAAGCAGGCAATCGAGGAATCGGGCAACGAAGGCCGCATCGGCATTCAGGTCGATATCGCGGCCGGTTGTTACTATGACAGCAAGACGGGCCTCTACAAGGGGCTCTTCTCCCATGAAGACAAGACCCGTGACGATCTCATGGCGTTGTACAGGAACGCGGTGAAGGAGTACCCGTTCGTCATTTTGGAGGACCCCCTCGACGAGGACGATTTCGAGGGTCACGCCACACTCACCAGGGAGCTTGGCGTACAGGTGGTGGGCGACGACCTGTTCACCACGAACCCCGAGCGGCTGCAGCACGGGATCGATGTCGGCGCCTGCAACGCCGTCCTGCTGAAGGTGAACCAGGTGGGCAGCATCACCGAGGCGTTCGACATGGTCGACCTTGCCTACCGCAGCGGCTACGCGGTGATGCCGTGCAGCAGCAGGGGCGAGGGCGCTGACATCGCCGACTACGCCGTCGGGCTTAAGACCGGCCACATGCGAGAGGGCGGGCTGGATGATGCCACCACCAGGCTGATGGAGATCGAGGCCGAACTGGGAAGTCGCGCAACCTTCCTCGGCAGGAAGGGGTTCAAACCCTAGGCGGTAACGGGAACGTCATGCCTCCAACCCACGTGATCGAGGTCGAGTCGCTGTCAAAGCGTTTCGATTCCATTACGGCGGTCGATTCCATATCGTTCTCCGTCGACGAGGGAGAGCTGTTCGCATTTCTTGGCCCGAACGGCGCCGGCAAGACCACCACCATCAACATGCTGTGCACGCTGCTGCGGCCAACGGCCGGGAGAGCGACGGTCAATGGCTTCGACGTCGTCACCCAGCGAAGCGCGGTGCGGCGCTCGATAGGACTCGTCTTCCAGGACCCGACGCTTGACGAGCACCTGACCGCGGAGCAGAACCTGCGCTTCCACGCGTACGCATACCGGATACCCCGTGCCATTACGGAACAACGTATCGTAGAACTGCTGGATCTGGTCGAGCTATCCGACCGCAGGCGAAGTAGCGTCCGCACCTTCTCCGGCGGGATGAAGCGCAGGCTCGAGATCGCCCGTGGGCTGCTGCACAGACCCAGGGTGCTATTCCTGGACGAGCCGACACTGGGGCTCGATCCTCAGACACGCAGGCACATTTGGGAGCACATACTGCGACTGCGCAGCCAGCACGGACTGACGATCTTCCTTACCACGCACTATATGGACGAGGCGGAGATAGCCGGACGTATCGGCATCATCGACGACGGCCGCATCATCGCGCTGGATACGCCCGACCGGCTCAAGGACCAGCTTGGAGGCGACGTGATCAGCATCGAGGCGCGGGACCGCGATTTGGCGATAGCTGAACTGCGGCGTCGATTCAACGTCGACCCTCTGACCGAAGAGAACCGCATCACTTTCAGCGTCCCACATGGCGACCGCTTCCTGCCACGCCTGCTGCGCAGCATGGAGAGTCAGGTAGTGTCGGTAGGCCTTCGGAGGCCAACCCTGGAAGACGTCTTCCTGCACGTCACCGGCCATGCCATCAGGAATGAGCAGTCCGACCCGCTGAGCGATGCGCGCGCGTTCATGTCACGTCACAGGCGGGGGCGATAATTCATGTCGGAGATCTTCGTCGCGATCTACGTCGTCGCCTATCGCGAGCTTCTTCGCTTCGTACGTGAGCGGTCGCGCCTGATCTCATCCTTTGCCATGCCACTTCTCTTCCTCATCATATTCGGCGCGGGGTTCACGCGTACGATAGGCGTAATGGCCCCCGGAGTGGATTTCGTGCAGTTCATGTACCCCGGTATCATCGCGATGACGGTACTCATGAACTCGGTCATGTCTGGCCTTTCAGTCGTGTGGGACCGTGAGTTCGGCTTCCTCAAGGAGATCCTCGTAGCGCCGCTTGCGCGAAGCGGCATCGTGCTCGGCAAGGCCGCGGGAGCGGCCATGGTGTCGATGATGCAGGGAGCGGTGATGCTCCTCCTTGCCCCGCTTGTTGGCGTTGCGGTGACTCCCCTTCTGGTGCTGAAGCTGATTCCCCTGCTCCTCCTTCTATCGGTCTCGATCTCCGGGCTCGGACTGCTCATCGCGTCGCGCATGCGTTCGCAGCAGGGTTTTCAACTCGTGGTGCAGTTGATTGTCTTCCCACTCATATTCCTCTCGGGAGTGTTCTTCCCGGTCAACAACGTACCTGCATGGCTCGAGGTGATCTCCAAGCTTAATCCTCTGACATACGGTGTCGACGCGGTACGACAACTGTTCCTCTCAGGGCAGCACGGTGCAATGGACGCGATTGGCGTCACCATATTCGGTCATACGATGACGGTAGTCCAGGACGTGATGGTGGTCGCAGCTTTCGGATTACTGCTGATGCTCCTCGCGACGTGGTCATTCTCGAGACAGGAATAGGCTTACGGATGGCCCGGGCGGCCTGTCTCATGCGAAGACGCGGTTGGTTCTTTCAAACCTGCATCATACACACCGGTCATACACACCGGTCTTGACAGTGGACGTATTACCACGTTATTGTCAGTAGTGCGCGGCGGTCGGGGCGGAGGCTGACCTTACCAATCGCAGATTATCTCCTGCCCGGCAGACGGGCTGTGACAGGACAACCTCGTCAGCATGTACGAGTGGTATCTGGAAGTCGTCTTTCGATGGGGCATCCGGTGCCTCATAGTGCGGAGTACAGAATGGAGGTGAGTGAATGAAACGGAAGGCAACCACACTCATGATGCTCGTCCTCAGCACACTGCTGGTGGCAAGTATCGCAGTTCCCGGATGCACTCCCAGTGCGGCGGACTATCCCAACCAGGCCATTACCCTCGTGTGCCCCTGGGGCGCGGGTGGTGGAACTGACAGGGTAGCGCGGTTCCTGGCAGACCAGCTCAGCAATGAGCTTGGCCAGCCGGTGGCTGTCGTGAACCAGACGGGAGGTAACGGAGCAGTCGGCCACAATGCGGGTGCTCTCGCCAACCCCGATGGCTACACACTCTGCATCTCCACGTGGGAGCTCAGCATCCTCCGCCACATGGGCTGGTCCGACGTGGCCTACGACAACGTTAGAGGCGTGGCCATGGTCAATCTTGATGCAGCCGGACTGATGGTCCACCCGAGCGATGCAGCAGCACACGGGTGGCAGAACGCGGCCGACTGGATCGAGTACGTGAAGCAGAACCCCGGAGTTCAGGTCTCCGGAACCGGATCCGGCGGCGTATGGCACGTATCCCTCCTGGGCATGCTTGCTGAGGCGGGCGTGAGCCCGGACCAGGTCGAATGGCTTCCCAGCACCGGCGCAGCAGAGGGAATAACCTGGCTGCTCGGCCAGCACATCGACGCGGTAACCTGCAGTATCGTTGAGGCTGGCCCGCAGTTGGAGGCTGGCACACTGGTTGCGCTTGGAACCATGAGTGAAGAGCGCCTGGATGCATTCCCCGACATTCCTACGCTTAAGGAAGTCGGGCTTGACTGGCAGCTCGGTGCGTGGCGAGGTATCACAGTCCCGGCAGAAACTCCGGACGAGATCGTTGAGGTCTTGCACGATGCCATCCAGAAGATCCTCATGAGCCAGGTGTGGCAGGACTGGATGGAAGACCAGGGCTTCGGCCAGTTCTACCTGAACTCGGCTGACTTCGACGCGTTCATGGCGGCAGACTACCAGGCCGGCGGCGAGCTTCTCAGTGCTGGTGGACTGATCTAGCCTGATCGGCGGTGATACGAGGGAGCATATTCGAGCGGAGCGGCATGTGACATGCCGCTCCGCTCCTACACTACAGACTGTGGGCCAGGAGGACCGGTAACCAGTGAATTCCTGGAAGTTGGACATCGTCACCGGAATAGGCTCGATAGCGTTTGCCAGCTTCGTGCTGCTGTATTCCCTGCGTTTTCCCCCGCCACGCGGAACCGATTTCGGACCAGGGCTGTTCCCTCGTGTGATCGCAACCATCCTCGTCATCCTCGGCGTGCTCGTACTGATCCAGGCATGGAAGCTACGGACTCAGCCACCCACGGAATGCGAACCCGACCCGCTGGACGAGGAGGTTACCGCGAGCTTCCACGGTCTGCGCAACGTTGGTGTTACCATCATCGCCCTGAGCGTCTACATAGCGGTGGTGAAACCGTTGGGGTTCATTCCTACTACCCTCATAATGCTCTTCGTGCTGATGAAGACCTACGGCGTATCCGTACTGAGGAGCATCCTGTTCTCGTGCCTCATTACCGGGTTCGTCTATGTGCTGTTCGCAATGCTGTTGCGCGTGGTACTCCCGTGATGGCGACACTCCACGGTGCAAGGAGTAGGTGAGTATGGTCATCGATGTCCTCGCTTCGGTCATGCGTGTTGAGGTCCTTGTCCCATGGATACTGGGCATGCTCCTCGGCGTATTCGTCGGCGCGATGCCTGGAATGACCGCCACCATGGCCACCGCCATCCTGGTACCCATCACGTACTATCTCTCTCCTATGGGCGGTCTCGCCATGATCCTGGGATGCGCCTGCGTGTCCATTTTCGCTGGCGACATCCCCGCGACATACCTCAGGGTGCCCGGCACTCCATCATCGGGGGTGGCCGTTCTCGATGGCTACCAGATGACCCGCCAGGGCAAGGCGTCCATG
>PWUO01000141.1 GCA_003562555.1 Dehalococcoidia bacterium | reverse complement strand
TCTTGATAATCTCCGCGACCCCTGTGATGGTTCCCCCGGTACCCACGCCGCTCACCAGGATGTCGATCTTCCCATCCGTATCCCGCCATATCTCCTCAGCAGTGGTGAGTCTGTGTATCTCAGGGTTGGCCCTGTTTCGGAACTGGTGCAGCATCAGGTAGTTCGGGTTCTCGCTCACAAGCTGCTCGGCCTTGCGTATCGCCCCGGGCATACCTTCGGCGCCTGGAGTGAGGATAAGCTCGGCTCCGAATATGGAGAGCAGTTGTCGCCGTTCCACCGACATGGTGTCGGGCATGGTCAGTACCAACCGATAGCCCCGGGCTGCGGAGACGAATGCGAGCGCAATTCCCGTATTGCCGCTGGTCGGCTCTACGAAAACGGTGTCCTCGTTCACCAGTCCGCTCTCCTCAGCGGAGACGATCATTGCGACTCCCAACCGGTCCTTGACGCTCGACAGCGGGTTGAACGATTCGAGCTTCGCCACCACGGTGGCGACAGCTCCTTGAGTGACCTTGTTCAGTCTGACAAGAGGGGTGTTGCCGATAATCTCGGTTGAGTCCTGCGCAATTCCTCTCGTGAGCTTCGCGATCTTCGTAGTCTTATAGTGAAGTCTGTCGACTTGTGTTGTCATTGTCAGTTCCCTCCCTAGTTCGGTTAACCAATGCCGAATTACGTCTTCGTGCGCAATATGGATGCAGGTGCATGGAAGACGCGGTGTCCTGAGCTGCTTACCGTCTCGTCTGGCTACTTCGATCTGCCGTCAAAGGACCGCAGGAAGAGGTCACGCCTGGTTGACGAGATGCCTGTCCGCGGTCTGACAATCCTCAGCGGATTGCGTGCCGACCGGATCGGCAGCCCTGACGGTGGCAGGGGCTACAGTGAGGAGGAGACTGATACTTGAAGAAGAAGTCGCCGTTGCTGTGCAGGTCGGCGTGCTTCGGTGAGGTTTCCCGGGCTCGAACGGTGAAACCTGTCGCATGCGGAGCGAAGAAGTCTGATCGTGGGTGACGGGACGACTCAGGTGCGGGGCCTGTCGCGGAAGTGTCGATGCTGTGTCCCCGCCCTTCGTGCGACCATGAACTCAGCGGCATCGTACGGCGACTCACAGCCATTGATCCACCCCGTGAGGGCGCAGCGACATCTGCGGTCAGTCGAGACCGCCGAATCGCCATTACTGTGACCAGCCCATCGGGTAGGTCAGTGATCCTTTTCCTTGCCTCTCTCATACGTACGCTCATGGCACTGACATTGGTGACTAATTAAGTCACCATGCTTAACTTTAGAACATCCTTGTAGTCAGGTCAAATTCGGCTCAAGCACGGAGTTTCGATTGTTCGAATGGAACCGATCGTGACGATCCCGGCTTCGCTCGTCTTCTTCCCATCTTGTGCCCTTCCTATTGACATTTGAATCTGCGTCTTCCTATAGTAGACACGGCATCTGCTGTCAGCAGATGCCGTGCGTTCTTGAAGCCTTCGCCGGACGTCCTGCGGACTGACGCGAATCTGGCCGTTGCCTTGGTATACCACTTGAGGCATCGGCCCTTCTCGTATCCAATGGATAGGTCGATACGTCGGCTGGGTTGTGTCTCGCAGTTAAGGAGGTAACTATGCAGCAACGTGAACAACTGGCAACGCGACTGGGCTTTCTGCTGATCTCGGCCGGATGCGCCGTGGGCCTTGGCAACATCTGGCGCTTTGGCTACATCGTCGGAGAGAACGGTGGCGCAGCCTTCGTGATAGTCTATCTCGTCTTCCTGGTGATCCTTGGCTTCCCCATCATGACTATGGAGTTCGCCATCGGTCGCGCAGCCCAGAGAAATCTGGCGGGAGCAATGACAGCGCTGGAGCCTCAGGGCAGCAAGTGGCACGTGTATGGCCACATCGGGATCCTCGGCAATCTCATCCTGATGATGTTCTACACCACCGTTGCTGGCTGGACGCTGGCCTATTTGTACAACGCGATTTCCGGCAACCTGACTGGCAAGACGCCGGATGAGTTGGGCGGCGTCTTTGGTGGACTTGTCTCAAACGTGCCGCAGCTTATGCTCTGGATGTTCCTCGTGGTGCTTCTGGGTTATGTCGTATGTGCGTTTGGATTGAGGCGGGGTGTCGAGCGTGTCGGCAAGGTCATGATGGGAGGACTGTTCGTCCTGCTCATCGTGCTGGCCGTCAGGGCAGTGACGCTGCCCGGTGCAGGTGCAGGCCTTGAGTTCTACCTCAGGCCAGACTTCTCCGGATTGAGCCTTGGTGGGGTGTATGCGGCGATGTCACAGGCGTTCTTCACCCTCAGCCTCGGCATCGGCAGTATGGCCATATTTGGCAGCTACATCAACAAGCAGCGTGCGCTGGCGGGTGAATCCGTGCGTGTCATTGGAATCGACTCACTCGTCGCACTGCTGGCTGGCCTCATTATCTTCGCCACCGCGTTCGCGTACGGCGTTGATCCAGGCGAGGGCGTCGGTCTTGTATTCATTACGCTGCCCAACGTCTTCAACGCCATGCCGGGTGGCCAGATATGGTCCGTGGTCTTCTTCCTGCTTCTGGCTCTGGCGGCAATGACGACCGTCGTCGCGGTCTTCGAGAATCTCACCGCCTATGCCATGGATCAGTGGGGATGGACCCGCTCAAAGACGGTTATCGTGGAGGGAATCGCGGTATTCGTCCTGTCGATCCCCTGCGTGCTGGGTTTCAGCGTTTGGAGCCACATCCAGACGCTTCCTGGAGTCCCCGGATCCATCTTCATCGACCTCTGGGACTTCATCGTGAGCTACACCCTTCTCCCGGTGGGTGCCCTTATATTCGCACTCTTCTGTTCTCACCGGTTCGGTTGGGGCTGGAAGAACTTCCTGGAGGAGGCCAATACGGGTGAGGGAATGCGCTTCCCCCAGGGTCTTCGCTTCTACTGCGGAGTGATTCTGCCACTCATCATCTTCGTCGTGCTCGTGGTGGGCATGATCGGCAAGTTCGCTCCCGGTGTCCTGCCCTGGTAAGTGTTTCACGGCGCTGGAGTCACACTCGTAGAGGAGGGGGCGTCGCCCCCTCCTCTCTTTTGTCGCCGCTGCGATGCGCCGTCATATGCGTTCGAGTAGCTCGCGGTATCTGGCCATGCGCATCACCTTTCCCTCCGACTGCACCATCCATGTCATCCAGCACAACTCGATGGGCCGGTGGCCAGTGACCTCTGCTATCCGATCGATCGTGTCGATCAACTCCGGATCGCCCTCGGTGGGCAATTCCGCTTCTGCTTCTCGCACCACCTGCGCGACGACGCGCCGGACGATCTTGTCCGGCATTGACGTATCGACGCCGCCCATCATGCGCAGATACTGGAACGTGTTGATGCCCACACCTTTGACCATGCCCACGCGGTCGGTCTGCCACGAAGACACCGATGCTGATGAGGCCCAATTGCGCAACGAAGCGGCATCCGACAGGGTCTCGTTCGCGAGGCATGCAGCGACATCCCGCGCTACCTGCCATGAACGACGGTTTGTCCACAGTGGCGCCAGGTGCTCGTACGACAATTTGGCCAACTCGTCAAGGCTTGCGGGGGCATTGCCCTCCTTCATCCATTCCTCGTACCGCGCCACTGCCGGCACGACGGAGGTGAAGTAGTTGAGTCCGATCGACATGAAGGCGGCATCGATGATCATGAGGGTCACGCTGCCTCCCCAGCGGCTTGTCTGCAGACAGCGCTCGCAGTGTGCGCGCAGTCCGTCGCATGGCCCCATATAGTGGTTGACGACCTCTCGCAGCCGCTCCTGCGCGTCGAGGGGAAGCGATTCTGGTGACATAGGACCTCCGATTGGCATCATCCCTTTGTGCGATGGATGAACCGCGCCACGTGTTGTTGACCGTCTCCACCGTAGTGGTAGATACTACGCGGTCAAGGAGGTGTAATGCGAACTCTTTTCGACCAGGTACCGATACAAGACATGGTGGTGCCGAACCGCTTCGTGCGGTCGGCAACCTACGAGGGCATGGGTAATCCTGATGGCTCCTGCAGGGATGCCGTCATCGAACTAACGGCGGATCTTGCTCGTGGGGAGGGGGGGCTCATCATCAGCAGCCATGCCTACGTAGAGTTGCGTGGTCGAGTCCGGCCGCCGCAGCTAGGAGTGCACAGCGACGAGATGGTGCCGGGTCTTGCGCGCATGGCTGCGGCAGCGCACGAAAACGGTTCCAGGATCGTGTTGCAGATTGCCCATGCCGGCTGCACCGCAGTGGAACCGGTTGGCGAGTTCGTCGGGCCTTCCGCGATCACTCTCCCTGACGGACGCTCGTGTCGTGAACTCACGCCGCAGGACATAGCGGATATCGTACAGGCGTTTCGCCTTGGCGCTCAGCGTGCGAAGCAAGCCGGGTTCGACGGGGTGCAGATACACTCCGCGCATGCCTATCTCTTGAGCCAGTTCCTTTCGCCCTATTTCAACCGGCGCAGCGATCAGTACGGTGGCAGTCTGGTCAATCGGTCTCGTATACACCGCGAGGTGCTTCACGAGGTTCGTGACGTGTTCGGCGATGACGCGCCAATTCTCATCAAGATGAACTCCGACGACTTCATTGACGGTGGATTCACGCGGAAGGAGATGGTGCAGGTCGCGAAGATGCTCGAGGATGAGGGCATAAGTGCGGTCGAAATTAGCGGCGGCACGCCGCTGAGTCCGACCGACCGGGGTTTCGCTCGTCCCGGGATTCAGCCGCCGGAGGAGGAGGTTTACTACCTCGATGCTGCGCGTCTCTACAAGGACGAGGTGTCCGTTCCGCTGATTCTCGTGGGCGGCATACGCACCTTCGACGTCGCACGACGGCTCGTTGAGCAGGAGATTGCGGATTTCATATCATTCAGCCGTCCACTGATTCGCGAACCTCATCTTGTGCGACGCTGGCACGAGGAAGATACGTCGCAAGCTACCTGCATCCACTGCAATCTCTGCTTTGGCCCCGCGCGCTCCGGTGAAGGCATCTATTGCGTGCCCGAGCGGACGAAAACCGAGAAACAGAAGAACTCCTGAAAGGCGCCGGATTCCGGATACAGCGAAGGGGCTCGCCGCAGGGTGAGCCCTTTCTGCTGATCACTGGGCCTCTCGTCTAAATCTCAGGAACGATGAATCGTGTCGCTGCGGGAATCACGGTGATGTCCACGGGCGTGTACCCGATGGCGTCGCCATCTGCCTGCACCGGGAGTCGCTCGGAGCAGTCCAGAGATATCGACCGTGCGCTTGTGACGAATTGGATGCTGTGGCGTTTCTTCCTCACCAGGAGGATGTCGAGGATGGCGTTCCCCAACTCAGGTGGAGTTCCCTTGTGCACGTAGAGGATGTCGGCCTTGCCATCATCAATCTGCGCATCGGATGTGCGGTATCGTGGCATCCAGATGGCACCCGCGTTGTCGACCAGAAGTTCGGCGGCCTCGATGGTGAGCTTCTCGCCGTCCGCGGTCACCGTAAATGTTCGCGTCTTCGCCTTCCTCATACTGCGAATCACTGCCAGCACGTAGGCGAGAAGCTTCAAGTACGACTTCTCGGTAGTACGCAGGTCCGAGATCGAGAAGGAGGACAATCCGGCGGAGGCGTTGAGGAAGTGGAGCCTGTCGTTGATGTCCAGCGCGTCCACATCGCGGGTACGGTGTTGCGTGAGAAGCAGTTCCAGTGAACGCCGCGCGCCGGGTGGAATGCCAAGGAGCTGCGCAAGCATGTTGGTGGTTCCCACAGGCACGATGCCAAGGCGGCAATTCTTGCCACGCAACTGGGTCGCAACGAGTGAGACGGTGCCATCTCCTCCTACGACCACGAAGTCACGGTGCCCCTCTTCGTATGCCCTCGTGAGGTTTGCCTCCAACTCGGCAATGCCCTTAAGGTAGTGAACCTCTCCCGTGATTCTCTCATTGGTGAGAAACTCCCCGATACGCATCTGGACCAGCCACTTGACGTAGTTGCCCGACAGCTTGTTGACCACGAAGAAGAACCTTCCTGGTGCAGTACTACCCTGGCTCATGCCGGGAAGGTGCAGGGGTGGTTCCTCCTGACTGCGTGTCGCCATGCTTAGCAGAGCCTCCCGCGAGTTCTCTTCTGGTATAATACCATCTCCCTCGAGCGTTCGAATGGTCACACACGTGTCAGGCTCTCCACGCACCCCTCGGTTCTTCTACGGATACTGGATCGTGTTCTTCACCTTTCTGTGCATGCTGATCAGTATCGGCTGCGGTTCCTTCATCTACAGTCTGTTCGTGCGACCCCTGCAGTCGGTCCTTGGCTGGAGCCGTGGCGAGATCATGGTCGGCTTCACCATATTCTTCATCATGATGGGGGTTGCATCCCTTCCTGCTGGACGTCTGGTTGACAGGCGCGGGGCACGTCCCGTAATCGTGCTCGGTGCGGTAGTCATGGGTCTCGGTTTCATAATCCTCAGCGTTATGAGTCACCTCTACCTGTTCTATCTCGGGTACGTCCTGATAGGCGCTGGTGCAGGTGGCATCGGATCGGTTCCCTGCAGTGCGGTTGTGTCCAACTGGTTCAGAAAGAAACGCGGTACCGCCATCGGACTCATGTCCTCGGGCATAGGCGCCGGTGGATTGGTGATGGCTCCGTTGGCCGGCTATCTGATCGAGGTGGTGGGCTGGCGTGGTGCGTATTTCTCGATGGCGCTCATCGTGTGGGTTGCCATAATACCTCTGGCGTTATTGACCCTTAGAACAAGACCTGAGGAGATGGGTCTGCATCCGGACGGCGCTGCGCAGGCCGAGCAGCCTCGTGCGTATCGTCCAGGATCGAGTGCAGGACTGACGCTTCGGCAGGCGGTAGTATTCTCTGCGTTCTGGCTTCTGGCGATGTCCTATTTCTTCGCAAATTTCAGCAGTATGGGAGGCATCCAGTCCCAGGGGCCGAATCTCACCGATCTCGGGTTCTCGACAGGCGCCGCGGCGGTTGCACTGAGCGCGATCGGCTTTGGCAGCGGAACGGGCAAGTTCATCTTCGGGTGGCTGTGCGACAAGATGCCGGCACGATACGTATCAGCCATCGGACTCTCTCTACAGGCGGCTGGCCTCGTGGTTATCCTGCAGGTGGACAGTCACTCTTCCATGGCGCTGGTGTGGACGTACTCATTGTTGATTGGTTTTGGTGCGGGAAGCTGGCTCCCGACCGTATCCATTCTCACGAGCCAGAGCTTCGGTCTGAAGCATTACGGCTCCATCTTCGGGATGATCAGTCTGCTGCTCAATATCGGCACGGCAATCGGACCGTTGGTGGCTGGCATGATGTACGACAGCATGGGAACCTACCACTCCGCGTTCGTTCTGCTGGCAGCCGTACACGCAATCTCCATTCCTGCGGTACTGCTGGTAAGGCGACCGAAGTCGTTCACGCCGGACTGTTGATGCCGTCCACTCCGGATATCTTGTATCCAACCGGTGTGGGCTAGTCCTCGAGCGCCACCTTGAACACAATCTTGCTAACCTGGGCGGGGCCACCCCACTGGCACTGAGGCATGTGCGCTTCTCCGGGGAACAGCACGATGAAGTCGCCGGAACTCATCTTGAGGTCCATATACTCGGACGGTGTGGCGAAGAATATGATGTCCTTCTCTCCTTCGTACGGGGTTTGGACTTCCAGACCGGTTACCTGAGTCAGTCCCATTGTCTCGCGGCCGGAGAACACGACCTGGATATCCGCATATATCCTATGCGATTCAAAACGGCGTTCCTCTTTGGGCTTTGTCGTGTAGTTCTGCACCATGTAGTAGAGCTTCTTGCCGTCTACCTCGTAGTTGCCTGCTTCCTGTGCGGTGAGGTCCTGGGTCGTAAGCAGTTCAAATGCCTTCGCGAACCTGGAGCCCAGAAACGCGTATCTGTCCGAGTTCTCAAGTCTGTCAAGTATCACGCTGACACACCTCCTCTGCGGGATGATGCGACGCTATCACGAGCCGTGTGTCAAGTCAATGCGCGCGGGCCTGCCGCACCGCAGTGCCACATGCTGGCGCGGCAAGCCCTCTGCTGTATCAGCGGGCCGACGATCAGCCTCGAGAGCCGTTGTGTTCCCGCTTGATGTGCCGTAGTTGCCTCAGTACTGCGATCTTAACGATCAGACCGATGACAACGAAGACGGCGATGGGTATCAGGAACGGAATCGCTTCCATGACTCCTCACCTCCTTGCCCATATCTCGGAGAAGCTGCCCTCTGCTCGGGGCGCCTCTCCTGTCACAGTTTAGGTAATCAGGCGTGGCTGTCAAAATGACTGCTCTTCATTGAGAGTATGGCCTATCCGACACATGGTGCCTTTGCAGCTGACGAGGGACGGTTCGGGCCCGATGCAGGTTGTTTGACACACGGTCTGCACGGTCACTACCGTATGTACTGCTTGTGGGGATCACGGCACCTGAGAAGTGGAGGTGAATGGGACATGAAGCTATTCGCAGCGGTACTTCTGATCGCACTGGCGCTGACCGGGTGCAACGAAGTTCCCGGCACTCCTGCTCCTGATGGGGCCGTTCAGGAACTCGAACATCAACACCTGGTACTCCCTGACGTGCGGCTGGATGGAGACACATCAGTCGAGTCCGCGCTGTTTGAGAGGCGTTCGGTGCGTGCGTACACCGGAGAATCACTGCGTCTGAATGAGGTCGCACAGCTCCTCTGGGCAGCCCAGG
>PWUO01000294.1 GCA_003562555.1 Dehalococcoidia bacterium | reverse complement strand
GGTCGCCACTTCTCCTCGTGTTTCCACGTCCCAGGTGAATGCGGCAGTTCTGCGCGCTGGCGTGTGCCCTCTATCCCGTGGAACAATTGCCGATACTTGATGACGTTCCGAAGGTCTCCGGCCCCCTCCACCGTCACAAAGCCTCATCGCAGTGGTAGAATGCGGAAGGACAGGGGTGCTTCTCGTGTCAGCTTATACGTACTACATAGACGATTCGGGACGACTTGAGCGGGACCTCCCAAGGGAGCGCATGTCCGACGTGCTGCACAGTGGCAAGGGGCTGCTGTGGGTAGACATCTGTGAGACCACAGAAGAGGACGGGTGGCTGCTCGCAGACGTATTCAAGTTTCACAAGCTGGCAATCGAGGACTGTGTGGAGACGCAGATCCACCCACCGAAGATCGACGATTACGACGATCACGTCTTCATCATCGTTCACGGCATAAACCACGCCTCCGGGGTCAGTGATGTCGTGGAAACCGCCGAGTTGGCGCTGTTCGTCGGACGCAACTATGTCGTCACCAATCACAACTTTCCCCTCTACAGCGTGGATGAGGTCCGACACCAGGTGGAGACGAACGCGCGCCCGATGCGGCGTGGCCCGGACTATCTCACCTACTGGCTGATCGACGCCCTGGTCGACAACATCCTGCCCACACTGGATCGAATGAGCGAGATCGCGGAGGCCGTCGAGGAGGAAGCGATCACCACATCGCACCCTGAGGCGCTTCAAGCGATACAGCGACTGAAGCGCTCGGTACGACGCGTGCATCGAACGATAATGCCGCAACGAGAGTTGTTGAACCGGCTGAGTCGCGGCGAGTTTCCACTGATCAGGCAGGAGTTTCTGGTGTACTTCCGTGACATCTACGACCACCTGGTGCGAATAGAGGATCTGAACCTGAACATACGGGAGAGTGCCGACAACGCGGTCACCGTGTACCTCTCCGCTGTCGCGAATCGCCAGAACGAGACCATGAAGGTCCTCTCCATAGTGGCCGCCATCTTCCTCCCGCTTACACTGCTCGCCGGAGTGTACGGCATGAACTTCGACCACATGCCGGAGCTGCACTGGCGCTACTCATACTACGCCGTGGTTGGATTCATGCTGGCCGTCATCGTGGGAGCACTCGTCCTCTTCTGGAGGCGCGGATGGTTCAGGCCACGTCCGTTTCCGAAGCATCTTTCGCGGGCATTCTCGGTGGAGAGGGAGAGGCTGCGGGGTCATGTCACGCACGCTGCCAGAGGCACAAAGAAACAATAGCGGCCTCTGCGCCCAAGAGGACACTGTCTTCTGTACGAAAAGGGCTTGACGAGGCAATCGGGCAACCCTAGACTTGCAGCATGGCATTCGTGATTGAGGGGAACGCGGATCTTGCATCCCTCTGGCACTGGTTCAGTGCACACAGCGTCTGGATCCTCGTGTTCGCGGCTCTTGCTCTCGCCATACTGGTCTTCGGCAGACCACGACTGCTGTCGTGGCTCGAGCGCGGTGGATACAGCCCAACTGCACACAAGGTCCAGAGAGTCTGCGACGTGGTTATCGCGACACTGGACGCCTTGATTCTCATCGTGATCGCTGCCGCAGCCGTCGCCATCACACTGGCGCGCGAAGGCCCTGAAGCACTGATAACCCCTGAGTCAATCAAACTCTGGTTCATGTCCCACGGACTGCTCATCTTCCTGATCGCAGCGATCGCCTACCTGCTGTTCCGGCTCATCAGGACGATTATCCCCGGAATCGTCGAGAGTTCGATGTCGGCCCGTGGCAGAGGACGCAAGGCGAAGGAGGATTTGGCAAAGCGGGTGCAGACGCTGAGCGGCATGCTGATCACTCTCTCAGGAATCATCATCGCCACGGTGGCGATATTCATGATCCTGGGGGAGATCGGCGTCGATGTGACGCCGCTGCTCGCGACAGCCGGAGTCGCCGGTATCGCCGTTGGTTTCGGAGCCCAGAGCCTCATAAGGGACATGATCGCCGGGCTGTTCATACTGATGGAGGACCAATACAACAAGGGTGACGTGGTGAAGGTCGCCGGGATCTCGGGTCTCGTGGAGGACGTCACATTGAAACGCACTGTCCTGCGCGACCTTGACGGCATCGTACACAGCATACCCAACGGCGAAATCAAGGCTGCGAGCAACTACACCAAGGAGTACTCCCGATTGAACCTCGATATACCGGTTGCCTATGGCGAGAACATGGAGCATGTGATCGAGGTCATCAATCGTGTGGGACAGGAGATAGCGAAAGATCCACTCTGGGGACCGAAGATCCGCAGTGCTCCCCAGAGCCTTGGTGTCAACAAGTTCGCTGAGTCCGGCGTGGAGATCAAGGTGCTCGGAGATACGAAGCCGATGATGCAGTGGGAGGTCATGCGGGAGTTCCGGCTGCGCATCAAGAAGGCGTTCGACCAGGAGCACATTGAGATACCGTGGCCGCACGTAAAACTCTACTACGGGCAGCGTGACGCTTCGCCCCGTATCCCCTGCCTTGAGTGCCAGCACGCGAATTCCTCTGACAGCAAGTTCTGTGCGCAGTGTGGTGCGCCCGTTGCGCAGGAGACAACTCCGGCACAGGATCACGTGGATAGTGCCTAGCCGACAGCGGTCCTCGTTCACGTCCACAATTCAGCTTGCGCCCGTATACACGTTGACGGCACACACCGCTTTGCTGCAGGATTGATCTGTGCCGGACTCGCGTATGCGAACGGCCAGAGTATCGATACACACCGGCGCGGTGATGCGGAAAGTGCAATGACGCTGGAGATTGCCCTTGTACTCGCGGTGGTGGTGCTCGCCTCCGCTTTGCTGGTCACGGAGAAGCTTCGCATTGACGTCGTTGCTCTCCTCGTCCTCCTCGCAGTTGCATGGCTCGGATTCGTCACACCAGCGCAGGCGTTCTCCGGACTGGCCAGCAACGCGGTGGTCGCGGTCATCGCGGTGATGATACTGAGCTACGGACTGGACCGTTCCGGGATCACTCGACTCCTCACCACCCCGATACTACGAATGGCGGGACGCAGCGAGGCCCGGCTGATCGCACTCATGTCCGCCGCCGCCGGTGTCCTCTCTGGATTCATGCAGAATGTGGGAGCAGCAGCCCTGTTCCTGCCCACGCTGGTCCGCCTCTCGCGAACCGAGGGAGTCTCGCTGTCCAGGATTCTCATGCCGGTAGGATTCGCCGCAATCCTCGGAGGATGCCTCACTATGGTGGCATCCGGGCCACTCATCATCCTCAACGATCTGCTGCGGCAACGTGAACTGCAGGCATATGGCTTCTTCGCAGTGACGCCGATCGGAGTTGCACTTCTCGTGGCCGGCATCGCCTACTTCCTCGTTATCGGAAGGAGGTTTCTGCCACGCGGCAGCACAGAAAAGGACACGAGTGCTCAGAAGGAACTGATCGACGCATGGGATCTGCCCACAACGATCTCTTACTTCTCCATACCGGAGCACAGCCCTCTGGTGGGAAAGACGAGAGAGAGCGCCGCACTCTGGCAGGAGTTGAACTTGCATCTGCTGGCGCTGGAGGAGAACGGCGATGTGCTGTACGCGCCATGGCGACACACCGCGTTCGTGGCTGGACAGCAGGTGGCCTTGCTGGGATCGCGTGAGAATGCCGAGCGCTTCGCCTCTATAAACGGGCTGCGTGAGGTGGGCGAAGGCGGCAGGCTGCGCCGCATTTTGCAGAGCGGTGACGAAGCCGGATTCGCGGAACTGGTCGTTCGCCCGCGAGCACCCCAAAAGGGACAGTCACTGCGAGAGATAGCACTGAGGAAGACTATTGGCGTAGAGCCGATCCTGCTCATGAGTGCCACCAGCGAGATGCGTTCTGATTTCTCCGATGTGCCGCTCAATGCGGGAGACACCCTGGTGGTGTTCGGGCCGTGGTCGACACTCGCGTCACTGCAACGCGACCGTAACTTCGTGCTCGTCAGCAGGGTGGAGGGGACAGTGCAGCAACCGCGCAAGCCTAAGATCGCGCTCGCCTGCTTCCTGCTGGGAATAGGACTCGCCGTGTCCGGAGTACAGCTATCGCTCGGACTCTTCACAGGAGCGCTGGCGATGATCCTGCTTGGCGTAATCACCATCGATGAAGCATATCGCGCGATCGACTGGAGAACCGTGTTTCTTCTGGCTGGACTGATTCCTCTCGGCATTGCCATGGAGTCAACCGGAGCTGCCGCATACATTGCGGGAGCGGCAGCAGAAATCGCCTCGGGCAGTCACCCGCTTCTCCTCTACCTGATAATCGGAGTTCTGGCAACGGTATTTTCATTGCTCATGTCGAACGTTGCAGCGACCGTCGTGCTCGTCCCTCTCACGATATCCATCTCGATCATGGCAGGCCTCGACCCCCGCCCCCTCGCGCTGCTCGTCGCCGTCTGCGCCTCAAACTCGTTCATACTCCCCACTCATCAAGTCAATGCCCTGTTCATGGGACCCGGAGGCTATCGCAACAGAGACTACCTCAAAGGGGGCAGCATGATGAGCCTGATCTTTCTGCTGATTGCAGTGGGCGTCATGTACTTGTGTTACACATGACTTGTCACTACCATAGGACCCTAAGTCAAGGACTGGAGGTATTCATATGTTGCTGCTGCAGTTCTTCACTCCCAAGATAGCTCACAGCTCATACATACTGGCAGGAAACAACACCTGTGCAGTGATAGACCCGAGAAGAGACGTACAGCTCTACCTGGAAGCGGCGGATTCTCTTGGGCTCAAGATCACTCACGTGATTGAGACGCATCTGCACGCCGACTTCATCTCGGGCCATCTCGACCTCGCCGAGAAGACCGGCGCCACCATCTACGCTCCAGACATGGGGAGATGTGCGTTCGATCACGTGGCAGTCGCTGAAGGTGATGAGATCGAGCTTGAGCATATCGTGCTGCAGGTCCTCGATACTCCCGGACACACTCCGGAGCATGTCTCATACGTGGCGTTCGACACCTCTCGAGGAACCGAGCCAGTCTGTGTCTTCTGTGGTGATACGATGTTCGTTGCCGACGTGGGTCGTCCCGACCTCTTTCCGGGAAGGGCACATGAGCTTGCGACGGCCCTGTTCTCGAGCCTGCACGACAAGCTGCTGAAGCTGCCTGACCATTGTGAGGTATACCCGGCACACGGTGCCGGGTCGTTGTGTGGCCGCTCGATGGGTGCGAAGCGGCAAAGCACCATAGGCTACGAGCGTCGGTACAACCAGGCGTTGCTCATAGGTGACAGGGAGCAGTTCATCGCATCTCTCACCACCGATATGCCGCCGGCTCCTGATCATTTCGGCCGCTGCAGTGCGATCAACGGTGTGGGGCCTGCGCTGGTAAGCTCTCTGGAATTCCCCAGGGCTCTTCCTGCTTCTGACTTCGTCGAGATGGCCTCCCGTGACGAAACCGTGGTCATCGACGCCAGGGACTACGCGGCATTCGGCGGGGGGCACATACCCGGAGCGTACAGCCTGGATCTGGCCGGTAATTTCCCGACGTTTGCCGGCTGGGTAATTCCGCCGCAAAGCGAGATCCTGCTGGTGACCACAACGACATCTCAGGTGTTCGAGTCCGTCGACTGGCTACGCCGCGTGGGACTCGACAGGACGTGCGGATATCTCGAGGGCGGAATGGCGGCGTGGGCGACAGCCGGGCTACCGATGAACCACGTGCCGCAACTGTCCTCGCATGAACTGCACAACGCGTTGCGGCACCGTAGCGACATCGTGCTAGTCGATACACGAGCTCCGGGAGAATACGAAACGAGACACATCAATGGTGCGCGAAACATCCAGGTCGCAGATCTGCGAACGCGGCATTCGGAACTCGACAGAGAGGCAACAACGGTGGTGATCTGTTCTTCAGGCAACCGTTCAAGCCTGGCCTCGAGTCTACTGCTGCAGAACGGGTTTAGCACCGTAATGAACGCGGCGGGTGGCATGACGGGCTACCTCTCCGCAGGATACTCACTTGATTGATACCGTGGGGGCCGTCGAGGTTTCCGCATCAGGAGGCAGTATATGGGATGGCTGGCAATGGACCAGTGGTCTCCCTACATCGCCGGAGCAGGCATAGGAATCCTGAGCTGGTTCACGTTCCTGCTGTCTGACAAGGCCCTCGGAACATCAACGACCTATGCGAGGACCGCAGGAATGCTTGAACGGCTACTGCGGGGCAACCGGGTCTTCGAGCGTGCGTACTTCCAGCAGATTCCGCCACGCATCGACTGGCAATGGATGCTCGTGCTCGGAATCGTGATCGGAGCATTCATCTCGGCGCTGGCGTCGGGGCAGGCGCGAGTCGTATGGGTCCCAGAGCCCTGGCTGTCAGCATTGGGAAGCGGTGCCGTCACGCGAGTCATCGTCGCCTTCGCCGGAGGTACACTGCTGGGAATAGGATCGCGGTGGGCAGGCGGCTGCACCAGCGGACATGGCATCAGCGGCACCATGCAGTTGGGAGTCGCAAGCTGGATCGCAGCCATGTGCTTCTTCGTCGGCGGCATTGCAGTAGCCACCTTCCTCTACGCGGTGGTGGCAGGGTAATCGCATGAAGAAACTGGAATCGATCAGGAACAGCGATGGCGGCCAGAAGGCCCTTGGCCTCGTATTCGGCATAGTTTTCGGCATCTTCCTGCAGAAGGCCGGAGTCACGCGCTACGAAGTGATAATGGCACAGCTCCTGCTCGTGGACTTCACCGTTCTGAAGGTGATGATGTCTGCGGTCATAGTCGGCATGGTGGGAGTACACTTCATGAAGGCCAGAGGCTGGGCGAACGTAAGCGTGCGAAGCGGGTCCTTCGGCTCCACTGTTGTTGGCGGCCTCATATTCGGGGCGGGATTCGCTCTTCTCGGGTACTGTCCGGGGACCGTCGCAGGTGCCGTGGGACAGGGAGCGATGGACGCACTTGTGGGAGGCCTCACAGGCCTCGTATTCGGATCCTGGTTATTCGCAGTGCTCTATCCACGACTGGCTTCCTTTCTGGAAAAGGGTCCTTTCACTCATTCGACCGTTCAGGAAGTCGTGCGACTCGGAACATGGCAGACCATAATCCCGGTGATCATGCTGCTGGTGGCACTTCTGCTCGGACTGGAATGGCTCGGGCTGTAGGCACTGTCACAGGAGATTGAACAGACTGTGGATATTCGTAGCGTACTGCAGGGAGTCTCACAGGGCATCGCGCTTATCGGCGTGGCAATCATCGCGTGGGGAGTCGTTAAAGCCACCGTTGCCACCGTGCGCGTTGAGATCACGGCTCTTCGTCGCCACCACCTGCCTGCGTCACGATTGCTGCTGCGACAGCAGTTGGGATCCTCGTTGCTGCTTGGACTGGAGTTCCTGATAGCCGCCGACGTGATCCGAACCGTGCTCCAACCAACGCTCCAGGAGATAGCCGTGCTGGGCGGCATAGTCGCAGTCAGGACCGTGATCGGCTACTTCCTGCACAAGGAGATGGCAGACGATCGGCGGGTACTTGCAGAAGCCAGACGAAATGCGCAGACCGGCGACGGTGAACGTTAGCCGTCTCCTGACAAGGCGTTCGACACAGGTCTCAGTGACTCCGGGATCGAGCGCCATCTGAACGATGATGACGAAGTGACTCTTGTCTGACCAGTCTCCTCCCACATCACTTCCTGGGACTCTACTGGCAACGGAACAAAGACATCGTGAAGGATGGTCAGAAAGGGTAGCAGAGACACCGTTCACACGATGTCGCGACTCCGTGATATCGAAGAGCCACTGCCGGGGACCACAATATCACGTGGCTATTGCCGAGAAGAGGATCGCAACCGGCGCCAGACCAGCTTCTCGCCCTCTACTGCGAAGAAGCCCATGGTTCCGACCAAGATTATAGGTACCCACCACTGGAGAGCAAAGGGCTCTGTCCTCAAAGGAGCAATTCCAAACAAGGGGAGTGAATAGACCAGCAGAAGCTGTACCGCCAGAGTTACCCCGACCCCCAGCAACACCACCCGGTTCGAGAAGGGACTGAAGGTGAAGGCCGACCCTTCCACAGAACGGGCAGTGAACAGATAGCACACCTGTATCAGAATGATGGTGGGGAAGGCCGCGGTTTGTCCCTGGGTAAGAATGTCTCCTGTTGCCGCATCAGCCATTGTGTTGTAGTAAAGGAGAAACACGAGGACTGCACCACCCGCTGATACAAGGGACACCAGTCCGACCCTCCATAGGAAGAAACGGTTAATGAAGCTCCAGTTCGGGTCTCGAGGAGGCACCTCCAATAATCCCTTATCCTTCGGCTCCCAAACCAGCGGTATTGCACAGGCAACGGCCATGAAGAGGTTTACCCACAGGATTTGTATCGGTTCTACGGGAAGACGATCTCGGAATACAAGAATAAAGGGAGATAAAGCCATTGCTGATATCATTATCAGCCCCTGCCCGCCATTAGTGGGGAGCAGGAACAGAATCATCTTCCAGATGTTGTTGAAGATATGTCGCCCTTCTTCTACCGCCGCTACTATGGTGGCAAAATTGTCGTCGGACAACACCATATCCGAGGCATCCTTGCTAACCTCAGTCCCGGCGATCCCCATTGCCACGCCTATATCGGCTTCCTTAAGCGCCGGGGCATCATTCACCCCATCACCCGTCATGGCCACGATATGTCCCCTCTTTTGCAGTTGCTGGGCTATCCTCACCTTGTGCTCCGGTGCGACCCTGGCGTACACTGACACCTCATCTACGACATCATACAGTTCCTTGTCGCTCATCCG
>PWUO01000163.1 GCA_003562555.1 Dehalococcoidia bacterium | reverse complement strand
TCCGCGCAGGGGGTGCTTACGTGTCGACTGCTGTGCGAGGGCGTGCCCGACGGGCTGGCGGAGGACCGCGCTTCGGAATCGTACATTCCACTGCGCACGGACGGCACCACGCTGCAGGACCTCATCAACTCCATCCTCTCGGCCTCGCTCCCGTGCTATAGCCACTGCGATGATGTGCCGTACTCGTGGGACGGGACAGACGCGCTCGCCACGGAGTACACGACGCGCGATGGGTTTCGCGTCTATGTGAACGGATCGAGGCTGGCCGCGCTGCGGCGGCTTCTGGATTTCACCACGTGCGCGATGCGCGTGGAGGCCGACGGGCTCCTGCACTTCTTTCAGCCGGTGGTCTGCGGCGATGTGTATGCCCACGAGTTTTCCCTGGATCCGGGCGCACACGCGTTCCTGCAGAAGGAGGGCAGGCAGACGCTGCTGATACCCGGTCGCATCGTAGTACGCACGCCCGAGGACTGGCCCATCGCGTACACCGGCGAGGCAACGGATAGTGAGAGCTACGCGCTGATGCCGAGGACGCAGTACCAGGTGGCCGCGGCCGACTCCAATGCGCAGGCCGGGCTGATTGCAGAGTCCATGCTGGCCAGGCACCGGCTGCACAGCCCGGTTGCGAAGCTGACGGTGCCGCTGGCGCCGCAGGTGCAGGTGCTGGACTATCTCCGGGTGTCCGATGCACGGATGGGAGACTCGGTCAGCGGGAACGTGGGACTGGTACGGCACCGATGGGCGGCAGGAAGTGGACGGAGGCCGTACACGTGGCAGACGGACATCGAGCTTGGAGGGTGGTCCAGCGTGCGCAGCCTCGCCAACCGGCTTGAGGTCTATCCGACGCCTCAGGGGTACGAGCGGCTGGGCAGGCTCTCCGTCAAGGACCTCGAGGCGGAGAACATCCGCGCAGGCAGCATCGTGCTGGAGTGGCTCACGGACGCGGGAGCGGTGGACCTCACGAAGATAGGGGACACGCTGGACCATCTGCCGGACGGCGCCACGTACGGCAAGCTGCGGCAGACCAGCATCTCGGCGGGCAACATACTGCTGTCCAGCGCGGTGCAGGTGAAGTCTGGAGCGGGGAGCCGCTGGTACGACGTGGGCTACGTTCGCATCGACGCGGATACCGGCATCGCCATCGGCGGGCAGGATCTCATGTTCGAGTACGGTTCCCAGCGGCACTACATCTACCCGTCCAGCTACGAGCTGGACATCATGTCCGCCGCAGGCTGCGACATCCGCTTCCTGAACGGCCCGGTGAAGCTCTCCTGTCACATGGATCCGAAGTCGGACGACTGCTACGACCTTGGCTATTCGGCCCGACGCTTCGGCGCGGTGTTCTGTCATGACCTGTACGTGAGCAATGAGCCGTGGGATGGGGTAGACGACCTCGCGCTGGTGCGGGCGATCAGGGCGGACGGGAAGGACGGCAGCGTGTACGACCGTGCCACCATACCGCCGATGCTGAAGGCATCGCACCGCAAGGCCGAGAAGGTGCAGCGACGGGAGGAGCTGATCGACCGTGATGATGCGGAAGTACGCGCGATCCTGGATGAGGCGATCGTGCGTGAAACGCGGCCGGAGAAGCGGGCGGAACTGCGTGCCGCCCGCGACGCGGTGGGAAAGGACCGGCAGGAAAGGATCGACGCGTACGGGGCGTCGCTTGATGACGACCGGTGTATCTCTCTGGGGAACGCGGCCGGTCTGCTTATCGGCGCGGTGCGGCAGCTTGCCGATCAGGTTGATGCGCTGGGGGCGAGAATGGATGTGATGGAGAAAGGAGAGCAAGGATGAGTGCTGTGGATGGATCGGAGCATCACGTGCCGGGCCCAGAAGATGATCGGGTGTGGGGTGGTGGGGATGTGGAGCGGGAGCGGACCCCACGCCGCCTGCCGTGGCCGTCATTGACGAACGTATGGCGCGGGGCGTTTACGCTCTCGCTGGGGTTCACCGTGTGCGCGATCGCGGTGGCCGAGTCAGCGGGAGCGGCCGTGGCGCCGAGGTGGTTCCTGGGATTCGCCATACCGGTGCTGGTGGAGTGGGTGGGGGAGTGGGTTGTGCTGGCGCGGAGGCAGTGAGTTGAGGGGAGGGGCAAAAGCATTCCGTGTTGAAGTACACAGTACCACCGTGCGCAGGCACGGACTAACACGGACGACCACGGACGGACACGGACGGACACGGACCGACACCGACGACTGACACCACCCCCCCCCGCCGGGCGCATCCCGATGCGCCCCTACGGGGACCCCGCAACCCTGCGTCAATCCGGGCGGGCCGCATGTATGCGGCCCCTACGTATAACACCCCACCACGCGAATGCACGTGTAGGGGCAAGACACCCTGCGGGGCCAGCGGAGCGCTGCGCGCGGCGTGCCCATGGGGTGGGGGTGGAATGGTTCGGTGTAGGGACGGCACATGTGCCGTCCGTTGTCTCGTGGTGAACCAAAGTGGTGACGTGAATGGCATGTGTGAATTCCCAGCCAATGCAGGCGCCGGATACATCCGGCCGTCCACGTCTTGTGGGCAACCACGCGTGTGACGTGATGTACGCGTATGAACGCCATTCCGGCGTAGGGGCAAGACACCCTGCGGGGCCAGCGGAGCGCTGCGCGCGGCGTGCCCATGGGGTGGGGGTGGAATGGGTCGGTGTAGGGACGGCACATGTGCCGTCCGTTGTTCTGTGGTGGCGCACGGTGGTGATGGTCAAGGTGACGTGGTTGTCGTTCTGCGGACGCCACATGTGGCGTCCCTACCTGGACCGCCACGCCGTACCACCCCGTGCGGGCACGGACAGACACGGACAGACACGGACTGACACGGACTGACACGGACACCCGAGAGGAACACCGCCCCGCCGGGCGCATCGCGATGTGCCCTACAACAGACCGCCTCGCCGCACCACCCCGGGCAGACCGCATGTATGCGGCCTGTACACATAACCCCACCGCGCACCGCCGGGCGCATCACGATGCGCCCCTACGGGTACCGCGGGTTCATTTCACGGTAAACGGGTGGGTGTGACGGCTAGCGGCCTGCGGGCACGGTGACGCGGACGGTGGTACCCTTGCCGGGGGTGCCCGACAGTTCTATGTGGCCACCTAACGGCCGCAGGCGCTCCCTCGCTCCTATCAGGCCCAGAGAAGAGGGGCTGTGCATCTGCTCATCGGTGATGCCACGGCCATCGTCCGCGACGGTGAGGATGTAGTCTCCACTGTCGTGCTCGAACAGCACGTTCACGTGCTGTGCATTGGCGTGGCGGGCGACGTTGGTCAGAAGCTCCTGGAAGACGCGATACAGGGCGGTTGCTATCGCACTGTCCGGCACCTCATCGCCCGATGGTTTCAGATCGCACTGTATGTCCGTGCGTTGCTGGAACTGGTCGAGTTGCCACTCCATTGCTGCAATAAGGCCGAAATCGTCAAGAATGCCCGGCCGCAGCTCGGATGAGATCCGGCGCACGTCGTCAGTGGTGGCGTCCACCAGTTCGATCATCTGTGCCAGCTTCTCGGGTGGTGACGGTTGCCCCTGGCGCTGGCCTTCCAGCGTGGTGGACAGATCAATCTTCAGGGCCGTCAGCGCCTGGCCCACCTGATCGTGCAGCTCGCGCGCGATGCCTGTTCGTTCTTCCTCCCGGATGGCCTCAAGCCGTGTAGTGAGGCGGCGCAGCTCGTCCTCGGACTCACGCAGTTGCTGTTCCGCCTTCTTCCGCGCGGTGACGTCGCGAATCACCGTCTGATAGGCGATCACGCGGCCGTCAGCGTTCCTGCGTGCGACCGATGAACGCAGGCAGTTCATCACCCTGCCTTCACTGTGCAGCATGTCTACTTCCTCGTCGATAATCACGCCATCACGTTCCATCCTGCGGACGAATTCCTCGCGCTGCTCCGGATGCAGGTAGTGGCCGCGCACGTTGATTCGACCCACCTCACCGGGATCGAAGCCGAACAGTCGCCAGTAGGCCGGGTTTGCGTCCAGCAGGATGCCATCCCGCGCCACGAGCGCGATGGCATCCATGGACTGTTCGAACAGGGAGCGGTACTTCTCCTCGCTCGCGCGCATCGCCTGTTCCCGCTGCCGTTCCAGTGTGATGTCTCGAAGGACGTTCTGGCAGCCGACAATTGCGCCACTGGAATCCCTCTGCGCAACTGCCGTTCGCTGACAGTCGAATTCGGTCCCATCCTTCTTTCGGAATCGGACGACGTCACTGACGACACCATCGGTACCGATGCGACGCAGGAAGTCCGCGCGCTCCTCGGGATTCACGTAGATGTCGTACGCGGTGACCCGTTGCACCTCTTCAGGCGAATAGCCGAACAGGTCGAGCCAAGCCCGGTTCACCTCAAGGCTGGATCCGTCGGGCGCGATCATAGAGATGGCGTCCATCGATTGTTCGAACAGGGTCCGGTACTTCTCCTCGCTCGCGCGGAGCGCCTGTTCCCGGCTCCTGTCCTCGGTGATATCCCGAAGGACATTGAAGAAGGCCACTGGCGTTCCATCCGGATTCCTCTGCGCCACGACGGTTCTCTGGCAGTCGAACACCGATCCGTCGCTGCGCCTGAATTGCACCACGTCTTTGACGACGCCAGTTTCAGCTATGCGGCGCAGGAAATCCTCGCGCTCGGAGTGGTTGGCATAGATCTGGTCTGTCCTGACGTGGGGCAAATCCTTCTGGGTGTACCCGAAGAGCTGAAGCCACGCCTCATTAGCTTCCACATGAGATCCGTCTGGAGCGACAATAGCTATGGCATCCCTCGATTGCTCGAACAGCGTGCGGTACTTCTGCTCGCTCTCGCGGAGCGCCTGTTCCCACTGCCGTTCCAGAGTGATGTCCCGCAGGACATTGAAGAAGGCCACTGGCGTTCCATCCTGATCCCTATGTGCGACGACGGTCCTCTGGCAGTCGAACACCGAGCCGTCGCTGCGCCTGAATTGGACCACGTCTTTGACGACGCCCGCTTCAGCTATGTGCCGAAGGAATCCGTCACGCTCTGAGGGGTCGATGTAGAAGTCGTACGCGGTGATATGCTGCAACTGCTCGCGGGTGTACCCGAAGAGCTGGAGCCACGCATCGTTGGCTTCCAGATGGGTGCCGTCGGGGGAGACGATGGCGATGGCGTCCATCGACTGCTCGAACAATGCCCGGTACTTCTCTTCGCTGGTACGGAGATCCTCCTCTGCCCGGATGCGATCCGTGATGTCGCGGCTCACCCCCTGGAAGGCGATTATGCGGCCGGATGCGTCCCTGCGGGCCACCACGGTACGCTGGCAGACGAACGCGCTCCCATCCTTGCGCTTGAACCGTACCTCGTCGCGTATCTGTCCTTCTTCCTCGATGCGGCATAGAAAGTGCGCTCGGTCCGCCGGGTCGGCGTACAGGTCGGCGGCGTTCAGCGTCGCCAGGTCCTCCCGGGAGTAGCCGAACATATCCAGCCACGCCTGGTTGACCTCGTGGCCGGTTCCATCCGGCCTGAGAGTCCAGATGGCATCCAGGGATTGCTCGAAGAGCAAGCGGTACCGCTCTTCTCTCTCCCGCAGGGCTTCGTACTGGGCGCGCTCTCGCTCGAGGTTATTGAGCCAGTGCTGAACTTCTCTGCCCGCTTGCGTGTCCGCCAAGTACTCTTCAGGTGGGACGTAGTAGAAGTTGTGGTAGAGATGGGAGCCACGTATCAGAAGGGGATGAGTAAGGATGACGCCCTTGATAATCTCGGGATCGAACTCCCACCGGTTGTAGTGGCAGATGGCGACGCATGGATACTGCAGAAAGAAATCGCGGTTCAGCTTGGCCTCGTATTCCAGCACCCGATTGGAGCCGGGATGTCCGCGCAGCACCCAGGTCATCTCTCCGATGACACGGAGTGTGGGGTATCCTTCGGCGAGCGCCTTCTTCGTCTCCTCGGCCAGCATGGCGATCATTCGGTCGGGATCGAACGTCCCATCCTTCGTGTAAGCCTCTGTGTGATGCAGGATAGTGATCTGGCCGGAGCGCTCTGCGGCTGAGGCGTCCACACCTTCTTCTGCGAGGTAGCGCCGGATCTGCCGTGCGGTGTTCGCGTCGACGACGTAGATGCACTTCTCGCCGCGCTGCAGGCCGATGGCGACGAAGGGTATAGTGGCAGCGCGCCACTCGTCTTGTGATTCACAGATAAGACAGAGGTGGTCGTGGGGTCCGAGTGATTCCAGGGCGGCCCTGAGGCCGACCGGCGCCGGTTCAATCCCGCGGGGCGTTTGTCCCTGTGGCGAATCTGAGGTGCTGGTGGCGTGCGGAAACTCCGTCGACGGGCGTGACGACCGTCGTGACGGCTGTTTTCGCGCTCTCTCGGGTCTCATGTGGTGCCCGACCAATCCGGAAATCCTTCACTGCTCTTTGCCGCATCGCATGATCGGGTCCTGGGCTGAACCGGTGTCTGGTCACAGTCTACCAAAACAAGGTTATGTACTGCATATTGCAACCCGCTTGGAGCGATCACAAGGTGGCCGCTTGTGCCACACAGGCAGACGGATGGCCGGTCCATCAAGGCTGTCAACCGGGTGTGTCGATGAGAGGTTCCGTAACGCATTGTGGACTCTTGTGAGGCAGCTCCAGTAGCTGGGGTTCATAGTGCCTTGCGTACCTCCGCACTGCAAATGGACGTAGGTACTGAGTGGACAGGAACGATGGTCCGGTGCCCCTGAGAATTTGATGCAGCAAGGCACGATTGGAGGTATCTGTGATGACGAGGCAGGATGATCGGTGGTGCCGTGGCTGATCAGCAGGAGAACGAGAAGCGTTTCTCCCGGAGCAGAGTGAGGCAGGCCTGCACGACGTCCGGGTCGTATCGTGTGCCGCTATGTGCAGCGATCTCGCTGAGTGCCGCCTCGGTGCCCGGCGCGGGACGGTACGGACGATGGGAGGACATCGCCTCGACGACGTCCGCGACTGCCAGTATCTGTGCCTCGGGGAGGATATCGTCCCCCTTCAGTTGTTGCGGGTAGCCGGTACCGTCCAGCCGCTCGTGGTGCTGCAGCACAGTCTCGGCGACCGGGTCCGGCAGGTGAGCGCGTCGCAGGATGTTGTAGCCGGTCGTGGGATGCACCTTGATGAGCTCGAACTCGGTGGGGGAGAGCTGTCCCGGCTTGCTCAGGATCTCGGCGGGGACGGTTATCTTGCCGATGTCGTGGATGAACGCTGCCGTACGTATGACTGCCACGCAGGAATCCTCGGGCAGCCGCATCTCTCTCGCGATGGCCTCTGCCAGTTCAGCCACCCGGCGCTGGTGGCCCGAGGTGTACGGGTCGCGTGCCTCGGTCATCTGCTGAATGACGTCAAGCGTTCCCTGCAGCACCTGTTGCAGGAGCGTGTGACTGGTCTCGACTTCCCGCTGTGTCCTGGTTCGCTCGGTAACGTCGCGCCCGACGCCGACGATCCCCTGTATATTGCCTTGTGTATCCCATATGGGCGAAAGCGATGTCTGGTAGTAGCGCAGGCCGTCGACAGAGGGAGCGGACCAGTCGTAGACGAGGAACTCCCCGCCGAGGGCCCTCTTGTTTGCCTCCTCGTGAACCCTGGCAGCCTCCTCGCCAAGTATCTCGCGAGAGGTCTTACCAAGGAAGTGTTCTGATGTGAGGCCGCTATGCTCGACCCACGGACCATAGACGGCAGTGTGACGTTGACTCGTGTCCAGCGTGAACACGATGTTCTGCATGGAGGACATGATGGCCCTGAAGCGTTCCTCTCTTGCGCGCAGAGACTCCTCTGCATGCTTGAGTCCGGTGATGTCCACGTGACTGCCGACCATGCGCAAGGGATTGCCGTCCTCGTCCCATGAGATGACGCGCCCGCTGCAGATGACCCAGATAGTTGAACCGTTCCTGTGACGGTACCTGACCTCTTTGCTGAAGGGGACCCTGCCGTGGCTCTCGAAGTGCTGCCTTTCGCGTGCGAACAGATCGGGGAGGTCCTCGGGAAATGCCAGAGCCTGCCTGCTCTCGGGCACGTCTGCGAGTTCATGGGGCTCGTAGCCGAGCATGCGTTTCAAGGTGGGGCTCATGTACTCCGTGCCACGTGCGATATCCCGATCCCAGTAGCCCGCGAGCGTCTGTTCCAGGAGTTGTTCCCTGACGATGCGCTGGTCTTCCAGTGCCTTTTCCGTCCTGCGGCGCTCCGTCACGTCGTGGAAGAGGGTTGTGAACCGGCCCGGCTCATCGCTGTAGGAGGTCACCTCGTACCAGCGGTCCAGCGGCTCGGAGTACCGCTCGATGGTAATAGGCTCACCGCTTTGTGCGACCTGCCCGTAGGTGGCGATCCAGTCGAACGTGGAGCGCTTGATTCCCGGCAGGACTTCGGTGATTCTCCGGCCGATGATACGGTCCCGTGAGAGCCCGGTCAGTGCCTCAAACGCCGGATTGACCTCGAGGAAGATGTAGTCGACCGGGGAACCGTCATCATTCAGTACTACCTCGTGCCTGGCATACCCGTCAGGCAGGTGGTCGAGGAGCGCGCGATACCTGTCCGCCGCTTGAGACATGATCTGTTCCTCTTCGGTGAAACACTGAACTACTGGTACGCAGCAGTGAACGCTCCGGACGGTCTCGCGCATCGTTGTCTGGTGGATGTCACTCTGAGCCGTTCCGGGGAGCACCAAACCTTAGCGCTGCCGGTGCGGCAAGTCAAGCCCCACTTCAGTAGCTGCCCCGCGTAATGAACGTCACGGACGCAACGTGCCGTGACGCGTGACAGGTTATGGTACCGGGGCAATTCTACAC
>PWUO01000055.1 GCA_003562555.1 Dehalococcoidia bacterium | reverse complement strand
CGCTGCTGAGCAGCCGCCCGTTGTTCGTCCTGCTGTTCGCCATTGCACTTAGCTGGTTCGCACCGGGGTTCCTGTTCTGGAGTGGAGGACGAAGGCTGGTCATCGTGCGCATCATCGCGACCGGTTTGATCGTGGCGGGAGTCGGTGTGATCGAGATGTCGTAGTGGCACTGGATCAGGGCGAGCTTCTGTCCGTCTCTTGTACGACGTCCCGTGGTGTCGAAGTGTCTCGCTTCGAACTGCCAGAGAGAAGGGGGATCAGGAAGACACCACAGGCCACGAAGAAGATGATGCTTCCCGCGAGGTACAGCATGTCACCGCTCAACACCGCCGAACTGATGAACAAGAGAGCGCATACGATAAAAAGTATCCACCCCACGAGGTGGCAGAAGCGTTCGCGTCGGTTCATGGTTCACCTCCGTCCCGGCCACCGTACGGGGCGCAGGGGACAACTGAACGGAAATTGTAACATGGAGACGGCATATCGGTTCGCGCTCCGATATGCGTCTGCGAATGCGCTGGTACCGGCCAGGGAGATGCACCTGTGGTATAGTGCGTCTACGTCTGGTTGGGTGCCCGGCAACAATACGGCAACTGAAGGAGGCTACATGACCGACAAAGATGCGTACTTATGGATGGTGGGGACTCGTTGCGCGCCCGAGCTTGATGCCGAGTTTAATCGCTGGTACGACGAGGTGCACATTCCCATGCTCGCCAGGGAGGGCCATATTCTCTCTGTGAACCGTTACCGGCTTTCAAGCGAGGTCGAGTCTGATCAGGCGCAGTATCTTGCGATATACCGGTTCAAGGATGTGGGTACGTTCAAGAGTTGGCTCGCAAGTGATGCGCTGTCGGAAGCGCGAAGTGAGATGAAGGAGACGTGGGGTGGACGCGACATGGAGATAAGGACCCGCTCCTTTTACGAGCCTGTCAGTCAGTGGAGCAAGTCGTCCTAGGCTGCCGGTCGCCACTGGCAGGCATCTTGCGGAGAAGAGTCGTCTGTGGTGCCCTTGCCCATGCGTTGATGCTCCCGCTTCATACAGTGGTCCATGACTACACTGAGGCCGGCGGCCTCAGCCCGCTTCGCCGCTTCGCAATGTGTGATCCCCAGTTGCATCCAGATGGCCTTCGCTCCGATGGCTATCGCCTCATCCACGATCTCGGGCACGAATTCTGCTCTCCGGAAGATGTCCACTACGTCCGGTGGCTCTGGCAGATCACGAAGTGAAGCATAGGATTTCCTGCCAAGTATCTCACTCGCTCCGGGATTGACCGGGATCACTTTGTAGCCGTGATCGGCGAGATAACAGGCCACGAGGTAGCTGTCCTGCTCCGGCTTTGCCGACAGCCCGACGATCGCCACAGACTTCGCGTTTCTCAGTATGCACTTGATGGCGTCGTTCATGAGAACCCCCTGTTGTGATATGTTGTCCACTGTTCTAACGGGAAATGCATCCGACTAGTCCACGCGGATCTCATCGCCGTAGCCCGGGATGGCCACATTCCAGTTGTACTCTTCAGCAACAAGTCGGGCGAAATCGTGAGACGCCTCCCTCTCTCCATGGACTACGAACACCTTTCGGGGCGTATTCCTGATGGCCGACAACCAGTGCATCAATTCGTCCTTATCTGCGTGGGACGAGAACCCCTGGATTTCCTCGATACGTGCACGCACGTCGTGCATCTGTCCAAATATGCGCACCTTCTCTGGTCCTTCGACGATCTGTCGCCCGAGCGTGCCCACCGCCTGATAGCCAACGAACAGAATCGTTGACTCGGGCCGTGAGATATTGTTGGCAATGTGGTGCTTGATTCGGCCGCCGGTGACCATGCCCGACCCCGCGATTATCATTGCTGAACCACCGAGATAGTTCAGTGCCTTCGACTGATCAACGGAGGAGACCGCTACCAGTCCCGAGAAGTCGAACGGGGAGCCGGTCTTCTCAAGGATCTTCGTTGCGTTCTCATCGTACAGCTCCGGGTAGTTCCGGAAGACCTCGGTTACTTTGATGGCCATCGGACTGTCGAGGAACACAAGTATGTGCGGGATCCTGTCCGCCGCGAGAAGCTCGCGCATGTGATACAGCAATTCCTGTGCGCGCTCGATAGCGAAGCTGGGCACAATGATGTTGCCTCGAGCTTTCACCGTGTCCTTCACCACCTGTTCGAGCTGCTTGTCGATGTCCTCGACGTCGGCATGCGTCCGGTTACCGTAGGTCGATTCCATGACGATATAGTCGGCCTGTTCGAATGTGCTGGGATTTCGGACGATCGGCCGGTCCCATCGCCCGATGTCACCGGTGAAGATAATGCGTCGCTGTGTCCCGTTCAGACGAACATCAATCGCAATCATCGCTGATCCGAGGATGTGGCCGGCGTCATAGAAAGTGGCTGACACGCCGTCCGCCAGGTCCACCGTCTCCTCGCATCTCACCGGTCGAATCTGTGGGAAGCAGTTCTCGGCGTCCTGCACCGTGTAGAGAGGCACCTCGGGATGAGCTCCTTTGCGCCCTTCGCGCTCGTGGCGCCTCTTCTTGATCTCGGCATCCGATTCCTGAATGTGCGCCGAGTCCAGGAGCGATATTTTCATTATCTCCCTGGTTGCGGGTGTGCAGTACACTGCACCGGTGAAACCTTCGCGCGCCAGCTTTGGAAGGTAGCCGCAGTGATCCAGATGGGCATGTGTGATGAGCACCGCGTCGATCGACGCCGGTTCAACGGGGAATGGGTTCCAGTCGCGCCCACGCAGATCACGCTCCTGGTGCATGCCGCAGTCTACGAGGAAGCGGTGTCCGTTGGCCTCCAGGAGGAAGCGTGATCCTGTCACGTTCTCCGCGGCACCGAGAAACCTGAGTTTGATATCCATGAAACCTCCGGTGAGTTTCGGCGGCGCTCAAGACAGGGCTTTGGCGGTTCACGTCACCGCGCCGGTGCCCTCCGCTTCACGTCACGTATGAGGCTGATTCTACCATTCGCCGTCGCGAGCGCCAACGGCGTGAATGCTATAATGGCAACTCCCTTCCTGACGAGGGTCCGAGTTATCGGTGTCAATCAAAGGGCCGTACATGAGGAATACGATTGGCTTCTGACCGACGCACACCGTTTTACGGCTACTGGATTGTGCTGGCCGCCTTCCTCTGCAACATCATCACCTTCGGTTGTGGTTTCTACTCCTTCAGCCTGTTCGTGACGCCGCTGCAGCAGCAACTCGGTTGGGGCAGGGGGGACGTGATGGCCGGGTTCACCATCTTCTTCCTCACGATGGGGCTTGTCTCTCCGCAGGCGGGAAGACTCGTGGACCGGTACGGGGCGCGCGTGGTGATGGTGGTTGGCGCTGCGGTTGCCGGCGTTGGTTTTGTAGTGTTGTCGTTTATGGGAACCTTGTGGCACTACTACCTGGGATACGCCATAATCGGGCTTGGCATGGCTGGTACGGGACAGATTCCTACAAGTGCCGTTGTTTCCAACTGGTTCGTGAAGCGCCGTGGTGCTGCAGTCGGTTTCATGGCAGCCGGTGTGGGTGCTGGTGGGCTGGTGCTCGCTCCTGTAGTTGGCACTTACCTTCTGCCATCTCTTGGATGGAGTACGTCGTTCCTCGTGTTGGGTGCATTGTGCTGGGCGGTGATTATCCCCTTGGCGGCCATCGTAATCAGGACCCGTCCTGAGGAGAAGGGGCTCAGACCATATGGCGCGGAGGAGTCAGTCACCCCCCGGTTGGATTCCCCCCGGCTTTCAAAGGTTGGCATCCCGCTGAAACTGGCCATAGCCACGATGACATTCTGGCTCATCTTCATCACGTTCCTGATGAGTCAGTTCGCACAGGTAGGTACCATTCAGAATCAGGTCCCTCTTCTTGAAGATGCCGGCTTCCCTGTGGCGGTGACCGCCGGCGCTCTTGGCGTGGTGGGACTCGTCAGTGCGTTTGGCAAGTTCGGGTTCGGCTGGCTCTGCGACAGGATTCAGCCGAAGAATGCCCTGGCAATCGGGCTGGTATTCCAGGTGGTGGCAATCATCGTGCTTATGAGCGTGAGGCCGGGTACCCCCACTAGCACGGCATGGTTGTATGCCGCTGCAATGGGATTAGGCACCGGAAGCTGGCTGCCCACGATGTCCATGCTGGTGAGCGGCTATTTCGGACTTGCCCATTATGGCGCTATCTTCGGTGCGGTGACGATACCGTATGCCGTGGGCAGTGCCGTTGGCCCTCTTGCCGCTGGCCGGATGTACGATGCCTCTGGCAGTTATGATGTAGTGCTTGTGCTGTTCTTGGCTCTCTATCTCGTATCGATCGTGACCATCCTCGTCACCCGTCGGCCGATCGTCCGCTGATCTGTCCAACTCCTGAAGTACTAGACGTGCCGACGTCTGCACGCATATACTTGAATACGGTCGGGTGTTCTGTTCGTAGAGTGCCGAAGGGCAAGGGATGACCGGGGCAAAAGACGCGATTGCTCCCGGCAATGATGGGGTGTCCATGAGTGCGCATTGTGTTGTCGCCAGGGTGGTATCACAGCAGGGTTGCTGCGAGGCTGCACACCGAGTTGGTGACGAGTTCGTAATTGGGCAGTTGACGCCTGTCGGCATGTGCTCATGGGCGTTCTACACTCTGTACCCGTTCGCTCAGGTGCTCGAGTTCGGTGGACGGCTGCCCTGGGAACCGGATGCAGATGCTGCCCGGGTCGCTTGCCCAGATCCCGACAACCCCGTTGTGTTTGAACTCCGCAGAGTCTCCCGTTGCGAGGGGGCACAGGAATACGGAGAGTGACGCTTCCAGCAACCGCAGATTGATCAGGGGCGGATAGGGAGCGCTGCCGGGACAATGACATGTATACACCCGAGTCGGGTGGAAACCGCGAGAACAAGTTTCTGAGTGGACTGAACTGGCTTCTGCAGTCCAGGTTCTGGCGCCGCTTACTTTCCAAGGTTCGTGGTCACTTCGTCACCGGCATACTTGTGGTGGTGCCCCTGCTGGCCACGGTGCTCATCCTGAAGTGGCTGTTCGAATGGGTTGATGAGCTGCTTCAACCGTTCATTCGGACCTTCGCGGGTCGCCCGCTGTACGGTCTCGGGTTTGTCATCACTCTCGTACTTATCTATTTCGCCGGCCTTATCACCAGCTACTTCGGAGGCCAACGTCTGCTTCGTGCGGTGGAGTCCGTGATAGCGCGAGTTCCGCTTGTTCGGCCGATGTACAACGGCATCAAGCAGATACTGGAGAGCTTCGCTGCCCCGCGCGACACGGGCTTCATGCAGGTTGTGCTGGTTGAGTTCCCCCGGAAGGGAATGCGCACACTGGGCTTTCTCACCAACGAACAGTTCGACGCGTCAGGACAGCGTCTGCTGAACGTGTTCATTCCAACCTCACCCAACCCCACGTCCGGCTACCTGATGATCGTGCGTGAGGAAGACATTCTTCGCACCAGCATACCCGTGGATGATGCACTCAAGATGATCATGTCGGCGGGGCGCATCGCGCTCAAAGGAGTCAACCTGTCGATTTCAAAAGGCTACAATGAGGCGACAATGCAGAGCATGGTTGAGCCGCCCTCATCTGACGATATTGTATGAGTGGTAGTTGCATGAGGCCTCAATGCGACCGCGAAAGGAATGACAGCAGTGAATATCAGTCGCTATGAAGTGGCAGCAGACAGTCTGGCCTGGAGGTGCGACCCGGCTCAGTTTGAGTTCGACTGCACTGAGGAACTTGCACCGCTTCACGAGTTCATCGGGCAGGACAGGGCGATTCGTGCAATCGAGTTTGGACTGTCGATGGACAGGGATGGCTACAACATCTATCTGGCAGGCCTGACCGGCACCGGGAAGACGTCTGTTGCTCGCACGTACATCGCCAAGCTCATCGAGCAGAGACGGGAGAGAGACGAGACGTATCAGGTCAGCGACTGGTGCTATATCTACAGTTTCTCACAGCCCGACCGGCCTCGTATGGTCAAGCTTCCCAAGGGTGGAGGCAAGGTCTTCCGCGACGACATTACTACGCTGTTGCAGCATCTGAGGAGAGACCTCGCCAAGGCGTTCTCTTCAGAGGAGTACAAGGCGCAGCGAAAGGCGATTGTGGACGAGAGCCAGTCACGCCAGCAGGAGATGTTCAATGAATTACGTTCTGAGGCCGCGAAGAAGGGCTTTCTGATCCAGACTACTCAGGCAGGATTGGCGCTTGTACCGATAAAGGACGGCAAGGCCTTGTCTCAAGACGAGTTCATGGCGCTGAAGGAGCGTGAACGGGCGAAGATCGAGAAGGCGCGTGACCAGTTGCGCAAGGAGATGGAGTCTCTGTTCGAAGGCGCGCACGAAATCGAGCGCAATGCTGCGGAGAGGTTGCAGGAATCGGACAGGCAGGTTGCGGAACACACGGTAGCCCGACTCTACGATGGTCTCTCTAACAAATACGCAGACGCCCCTGCGATCCTGCAGTTCCTCAATGAATTGAAGTCCTACACGTTGGATAAGGCCGACAGTTTCAAGTCCCCCCAGGATGAGAAGAGCGAGGGGTTGCTCGGTCTGGCCCTCGACGGCAGTCGCTTCGGGCCTGACCCATTTCTCCCGTTTCAAGTGAATGTGTTCGTCGATAACAGTGCAACCGAGGGTCCACCCATAGTTACGGAAACCAACCCCAGTTACGTGAACCTGTTCGGCAAGATCGAGCGTAAGTTCATGCTCGGTGGGTACATCAGTGATCACACCATGCTGAAGCCAGGTGCATTGCACCTCGCCAATGGGGGTTATCTACTCCTCAGTGCCGCGGATGTGTTGATGAGTCCGGCCGTATGGCCTGCGCTGAAACGCGCTCTGAAGACGAGGGAACTGGGAATCGAAGAACCATTTGAACAACTTGGTCTCGTGGCGCCGCAGGGATTGCGTCCCCTCCCCATTCCAATTCACGTGAAGGTCGTTCTCATCGGGGATTCATCGCTCTATCAGCTACTGTCCATGTACGACGAGGACTTCTGGGAGATCTTCAAGGTGAAGGCCGACTTCAACTATGAGGTCTCCCGTACTTCCGACAACATGCAGGCATACGCTGCGTTTATTGCGGGATGCTGCGTGGATTGTGAACTGAAACACTTCGACAGGTCGGCTGTGGGCCGCGTGATGGAGTACGCGTCACGCATGGTGGCCAATCAGGAGAAACTATCGTCGCGGTTCGCGTTCATCAAGGAACTGGTGGAAGAGTCCGAGTACTGGGCTCGGAGAGAGAATGCGGGCCTCGTAAGTGCGGAACACGTGCAGAAAGCGATCGAGGAGCGTCGTTTCAGACATAACCTTCCTGATGAGCGACTGCAGGAGATGATCGGGGAGGGCACCATCCTCATTGACACCCGTGGGTCCGTGGTTGGTCAGGTTAACGGGCTGAGCGTCTACAGCATGGGAGACATAACCTTTGGCAAGCCATCACGAATCACGTGCAGAACCTACCTTGGCCGCGACGGAGTGATCAATATTGAGCGGGAGGCGAATCTGAGCGGCAGTTCCCATGACAAAGGGGTGCTCATCATGGCCGGGTATCTCGGGTGGCGGTATGCCCAGGACGCTCCACTCGCGCTCACTGCCAGCCTTTGTTTCGAGCAGTCGTACGGTGGTGTCGATGGCGACAGTGCCTCCTGCGCTGAACTGTATGCGCTGCTCTCAAGTCTGGCGAATGTGCCGCTGAGACAGGACATCGCCGTTACGGGATCCATCAACCAGAGGGGAGAGGTGCAACCTATTGGTGGTGTCAATCAGAAGATTGAGGGATTCTTCAACGTCTGCCGGGCGCAGGGACTCACTGGGACGCAGGGTGTCATGATTCCGTCCCGGAATCTTCGCAACCTCACCCTTCGTGAGGAGGTGGTCGATGCGGTACGTAAAGGCGAATTTCACGTGTATGTTGTCGACTCCGTCGAGCAGGGAATCGAGATACTCAGTGGAATGACGGCCGGTGTCAAGCGCACTGACGGTACCTATCCTCCACGTTCCATCAACGGTCGTGTTATCGCCGAACTGCGATCGATGGCGGCGAAGCTGAAGGCGTACCAGGGGGCGCGGCCTGATGAGAGTACGGGTAAGGCCTGACCCCTCTGTGTCTTCGTGGCTGCCGGTCGCGACGCTGTACTCATTAATGGTTGCGGTGTACCGTGGGTTGCGGGGGTAGTGTGGTCAGACCGTCACTGGTACTCACGGTGGGCGTCGCTGCCATATCCTGTGCCGCACTCCTGATTCGTCTCGCCGATGCCCCCCCTCTCGCCGTCGCTGCGTATCGAATGCTGATTGCCTCGCTGGTTCTGTTGCCACTTGGCCTCGTGCGGGCTCGCAGTCAGATTTTGACCCTGTTGGAACGTGAATGGAGGCTCCTGTGCCTCGCAGGCCTGTTTCTGGCTCTGCACTTCGGTCTCTGGATCGCGTCGCTCTCTTACACTACTGTCGCGAGCTCGGTCGTGCTGGTCACAGCCACCCCGCTCTTCGTTGCGTTGGCATCGTGGGTCCTGTTCAGAGAACGACTGCGACGCGCTACGTTCGCAGGTATCACCATCTCGGCCATTGGTGCAGTGCTGATCGGTCAGGCGGGGTGGCAGCACGGTGGTCCGGCGCCAACGGGGAACGTGCTGGCATTGCTCGCCGCGGTCGCGATGGCGGGCTACCTGCTCGTTGGCAGGCGGCTTCGTCGAACGGCCGGACTGCTGGCATACTCGACTGTCGTCTTCTCCATTGCCGCCGTGATGCTGCTCGGTGCGGTCCTGGTGTCGGCCACGCCCATGGCAGGTTACTCTGGTGCAACGTATGGCGTACTGATCGCGCTGGCG